>JALYXG010000397.1 GCA_030947205.1 Chloroflexota bacterium | reverse complement strand
GTCCTCGAACACATGGTGGATGTCGTGCTGTATCTGGAAGGCGACCGCTTCGGGCAGTATCGCGTTTTGCGGGGCGTCAAGAATCGGTACGGCTCGACGGACGAGGTCGGCATCTTCGAGATGGCGGGCGCGGGGTTGCTCGAAGTGACGAACCCGTCCGAAGCGTTCCTGCAGGAGCGCGTCACGAACGCGGCAGGCTCGACGGTCGCCGTGACGGTCGAGGGTACCCGACCGATCCTCGTCGAGGTGCAGGCGCTCACCAGCCCGACGCCGTACGGGACGCCCCGCCGCACCGCGAACGGGGTGGACACGAACCGCTTGCTTTTGCTCACGGCGGTGCTCTCGCGCCGCGTCGGGTTGGCATTGGGTGAGCAGGACATCTTCGTTAATGTCGTCGGCGGGCTGAAGATCGCGGAACCGGCGGCGGACCTCGCCATCTGCGTGGCGGTCGCGTCGGCCTTCAAGAGTATGCGCGTGGACTCGATGGCGGTCTGCATCGGTGAAGTCGGCCTGTCCGGCGAGTTGCGCTCCGTGCGCGACCTCGACCGCCGTTTGCTGGAAGCGGCATCGCTCGGTTTCAAGCGGGCAATCATCCCAGCGGCGTTGCAACGCGGTCGTGGGCGTCCACCGGAAGGGCTGGAACTCGTGCGCGCCGCCACTGTCCGCGAAGCAATCGCCGCCGCGCTCGGTGAAGACGAACGCTCGTAGGGCTTTTCGGTGGCGGCAGGCTTCTGAACATTAACACCTTCACTGGGTAATGGCATGGCGGCACAGGTTGAAAACCTGTGCCGCCATCTTCTCATCACTTGCGGACGTCATCCTTCGCACGGTTTGCCAGATCGAGCAATGCATCCGCGATCTTCTCGGCGGCATTCATCGGTGCGAGGGAGCGTGCCGCTTCGCTCATCCGGTTACGGCGTGGTGCGTCATTCAGGAGGGCGAGGATGTGGGAAGCGAGTAATTCCGGTGTCGCCTCGGATTGCGGCAGCAGGAGCGCCGCGCCCGCATCGGCGAGGACGCGGGCGTTTTTGGTTGCCTCATCGCCGCCTGTGCCGGGCAACGGGATGAGGATGGACGGTTTGCCGAGTGCGGCCAACTCCGCGACGGTACCCGCGCCCGAGCGCCCAATGACGAGCGCGGCAAGGGCGTAGACATCGCGCAGTTCGTTGCCGAGCGTTTCGGCGAGGAGATAGCGGGAACGCCACTCCTCCGGCAGTGAATCGCGCACCGCTCGCAGACGCGGATAATCGCCGTTCGCCTCGGTCGGCCCGGTTGCGTGGATGATCTGTGTCGTCGGGAGCAGAAGCGGCAAGGCGCGTTCGATCCGCTCATTGATGGGCGATGAGCCGCGTGCGCCGCCCGTGACGTAGATCGTCGGCAGTTCCGATGAAAGGCCAAAGTGCTCCGTCCCGCGCGCCGCATTGCCGCCGAAGAGCACGGAGCGCACCGGATTGCCGGTGACAATCACGCGCGCTTTGCCATTGAATCGGGTCGCTTCCGGCAGCGGGAAGGAGAGCGCCAGCACGTCCGCTGACCGTGCGATGATTCGGGTTGCGAGGCCGAGTTGCGCGGTCTGCTCGTGCGTCAGGACGGGAATACTGAGGCGCGCGGCGGCAAGCGCGGTTGGCACCGCGACGTAACCGCCAGTGGAAAGGACAACCGCAGGCCGGATACGCCGCAGGTGGCGGTACGCCTGCATGGAGCCGAGCGGGATGCGTACGGCGTCCATGGGGGTCTGCCACGAGAGATAGCGGCGCAGTTTGCCGGTTTGGATGGAGAGGAATGGTACGCCCGCCTGCATCGCCACTCCCCGTTCGACTCCCCAGGCGCCGCCAATCCATGTTGCATCCACCGGGCCGCGCTCGCGCAATGCTTCGAGGACGGCAATGACTGGACTCGTGTGCCCGCCAGTGCCGCCACTCGCGATGACCAGTTTCAATGATTGCTCCTCGACGATCATCTTTCCTCCGCCGGGAGTGTACCAAAGCGGATGAGGATGGTGTGCAAGCCCGGACGGCAGGCTGAATCTGCCTAGAGGGCGCCCGTCCACCAGTTTCATACATACCCTTGCCGCAGAACGATACCCGTCGCGGCGTCTATGAAGACGCTGAGCGGCACGCGCCAATAATCGTCGTTCGGCGCTGCCCCGGCGGGGAGCGGATCGTAGTTGCGGAAGATAACGCGCCAGACGCCGTTTTCGCGGGTCGCGACGACATCCTGCCAGGTCGCGATGTAGGGAGAAACGACGGTGCGGGCAACGCGAATGGCGTCCTGCTCCGTCGCGATGGTAGGGAGTGGCGTGCTCGCAACCGTCGGGAGGCGTGGTGTGCTGGCGGCGCGTGTCGCGAGATCGCTTTGCTGCGTCTGACCGCACCCGCCGAGCAGTGCTGCGAGCGTGATGAAGCAGATGCCCAGCAGCGCAGAGCATAGAAAACGACAATTCACGCGATTGAGTGCGCGCGAACGCGTGTTCGTATATACTCTGTACGGACATCGGGCGCGTGACGGGTTTTCCGTGTCGCGGATTAGCAAAATGCCACGCATGGGACTCTTGCGGAAAATACGCAAAAATGCTACACTGCCACGATGCGAACGTGAACGTACAGTAGTCGAAGACTGTTGAGCAAGGGGGCCAGGAGAACGATGCCACATGACG
Organism: Chloroflexota bacterium; assembly: GCA_030947205.1. Classification (GTDB taxonomy): domain Bacteria; phylum Chloroflexota; class Chloroflexia; order Thermomicrobiales; family JALYUS01; genus JALYUS01. Next base: position 11,042 of record JALYXG010000397.1, on the reverse strand, counting down.
AGATTATTGTCCGCGGCGCTCGCGAACACAACCTCAAGAATGTTGACCTGACGATCCCGCGCGACAAATTGGTCGTCTTTACCGGGCTTTCCGGTTCCGGCAAATCGAGCCTCGCCTTCGACACCATCTACGCGGAAGGGCAGCGGCGGTATGTCGAGTCGCTCTCCGCCTATGCGCGGCAATTCCTCGGTCTGATGGAAAAGCCGGATGTTGACCATATTGACGGCCTTTCGCCGGCGATCTCGATTGACCAGAAAAGCACGAGCCGGAACCCGCGCTCGACCGTCGGGACGGTGACGGAAATCTACGACTATCTGCGGCTGCTCTACGCGCGGATCGGCCACGCGCATAGCCCGACGACGGGGCGGCCGATCCAGAAACAGAGCGCCGAGCAGATTGTCGAGCGTATCCTTGATATGGCGGACGGCACGCGCCTGCTCATCCTCGCGCCGGTCATCCGCGACCGCAAGGGGGAGCATCAGGGCATCTTCGAGGAGGCGAAGCGGACGGGCTTCGTCCGCGTGCGCGTGAATGGCACGGTGCATGACCTCGACGAGAAAATTACGCTGGCGAAGTACAAAAAGCACACGATCGAGATCGTCGTGGACCGACTCGTCATCCGGCATGATGCCGACAGCGACGAGGCGCAAGGCTTTCGCACGCGGCTGACGGACAGCGTCGAAACGGCGCTGCGGCACGGCGAGGGCGTGATGATCGCTGGCGAGGTAGATGGGCCGGATCGCTTCTTCTCCGAGAAGCTGGCGGACCCCGAAACCGGCGAATCGTTCGAGGAACTCGAACCGCGCGCCTTCTCATTCAACAGCCCGCACGGCGCTTGCCCGCACTGCTCCGGCCTCGGCACGGTAATGGAGTTTGACCCCGATCTGATTATCCCGAACCGCGATTTGACGCTTGCGGAGGGCGCGGTGCAGCCGTGGGTGCGCACGACGCAGGGAGGGCAGGGGTATTACCTGCAACTGCTCACGGCGCTCGGCGAACAGTCCGGCTTCCGTGTCAACACACCGACGCGGAACTTCTCACCCGAACAGTTGGGCGTCATCTTGTACGGCAACAATGGCGAGTACTTCCCGGTTCAGTATCAGACCGGCAGTGGCAAGACGCGGACATACGACACGACCTTCGAGGGCGTCATCCCGAACCTGAAGCGGCGCTACAAGGAGACGAGTTCCGACCATGTCCGCCAGGAGATCGAGCGGTACATGGGCGCGAAGCCGTGCCCGGTCTGCATGGGGAAGCGTTTGAAGCCGGAATCGCTGGCGGTGACGATTGCAGGATATAACCTGACCGATGTGACCGAAATGACCGTCCGCGACGCACAACGGTTCTTCGATGCACTCGCCCATCGCAGTCGGCTCGATGGGCTCCAGCACGAAACATACGTCGTCGGCATCGTGGGCAAAGAGGCGGTGCGCATCCAACTCTCGGCGGCGGACTTGGAACTTTCCGAGCGCGAGCAGATTATTGCGCGGCAGATTTTTAAGGAGATTCGCGAGCGGCTGGGTTTCCTTGTGGATGTCGGCCTCGACTATTTGACGCTCAACCGGGCGGCGGCGACGCTTTCGGGGGGCGAGGCGCAACGGATTCGGTTGGCGACGCAGATCGGTTCGAGTCTGATGGGCGTCATCTACATCCTCGACGAGCCAAGCATCGGTCTCCACCAGCGGGACAATGCGCGGCTAATCAATACACTCCTGCGGCTCCGCGATCAGGGCAACACGTTGATCGTCGTGGAGCACGATGAGGACACGATGCGCACGGCGGACTGGATCGTGGACATTGGGCCGGGCGCGGGCGAACTTGGCGGGCATATCGTGGCGGAGGGCACGGCAGACGAGATCAGCGCGAACCCGGCGAGTGTGACTGGCCAGTTCCTGAGCGGTCGGCGCTCGATCCCGATTCCGCCGAAGCGGCGGCGTGGCAGCGGCAAATCGCTCCACCTGAAGGGTGCGCGGGGGAACAACCTCAAGAATCTCGACGTGCGTTTTCCGCTGGGGACCTTCACGGTCGTCACCGGCGTTTCCGGCTCCGGCAAGAGCACGCTGATCACGGACACGCTCTATCGCCGCCTCGCGCAGCATATCTATCACAGCAAGGAGCGCCCCGATCCGTTCGACGCGCTCGTGGGGATGGATCATCTCGACAAGGTGATTGACATTGACCAAAGCCCAATCGGGCGAACGCCGCGCTCGAACCCGGCGACGTATACGGGCCTGTTCGCGCCGATCCGCGAGTTGTTCGCGTCGTTGCCGGAAGCGAAACTGCGCGGCTACAAGCCGGGCCGCTTCTCCTTCAATGTCAAGGGCGGGCGGTGCGAAACGTGCAGCGGCGACGGTATCATCCAGATCGAGATGCAGTTCCTCCCCGATGTCTACGTACCCTGCGAAGTTTGTCACGGCGCGCGCTACAACCGCGAGACGTTGGAAGTGAAGTATCGCGGCAAAAGCATCGCCGATGTGCTCGACATGACGGTGGATGAGGCGCTGGAGATGCTTGGGAACATCCCGCAGGTCGCAAACAAACTGCAAACGATCGCGGATGTCGGCCTCGGCTACATCCATCTCGGCCAGTCCTCGACGACGCTTTCCGGTGGCGAGGCGCAGCGGGTCAAGCTGGCGACCGAACTGTCGCGCCGCGCGACGGGCAAGACGATGTACATCCTCGACGAGCCAACAACCGGCCTGCATTTCGCGGATGTCGAGCGGCTCTTGCAGGTGCTTCAACGGCTCGTGGACACCGGCAACACGGTGTTAGTTATTGAACACAATCTCGATGTGATCAAGTCGGCGGACTGGGTAATTGACCTCGGGCCTGAGGGTGGCGACAAGGGCGGCGAGATCATCGCTGAGGGCACGCCGGAGCAGATCGCCGATGTCACCCAGTCGCACACCGGTCACTTCTTGCGCCGTCTGCTGAATGTCCGGCGCGGCGAACCGGCGGGTGTGGCGGCGATGTAGGGGGCGTTGTTTTTGTGCCGTGGTATACTCTCGTTTCATTTGTGTGACCATGTGCGGCGGCGGCGTCGCGTGGACGGCGATTGGCGGACTGGAGAGCGAACAATGGCGGCGTTGACGCCCGAATTTCTCGAAGTTCAGAAGAAGAAGTTGATCGAGGAACGCGACCGCTTTCAGGAAGAGTTGCGCGCTATCGATCAGGAGTTGATCCGGCTCGGACAATCGCAGAGCGATGAGGGCGCGGGTGTCGGCAACCACATGGCGGACGAGGGGAGCGACGCGCAGGAGCAGGATACCGATCTCACCGTGCGCGCGAACATCGAAGTGATGCTCGGCGAAGTGCAGCACGCGCTGACCAAGTTCGAAACTGGCACGTACGGCATTTGCGAGGACACCAACCAGCCGATAGCGGTTGCCCGCCTCGAAGCCTTGCCGTATGCGCGGTACACCGTCCAGGCACAGGAGAAGCGTGAGGTACTTGGCACGTACCGGCCGCTTCCCAGTATCCGTTAGCGCCGTGGTTGTGGAGCATTCTGACCACGTCGCCGATGTTTCGACGCGCACGCGCGGGTTCGATGCTTGGCCGTTGTTTGTCGCGGCCATCGTCGTTGTTTTCGATCAGATCACCAAGGCGTTGGTCATCCGCGCGTTTGGGCCGTCCGAGGCGGGCAACTCGAAAGAGATTATTCCTCGGCTGCTCGACTTCCGACACGACGAGAATACCGGCGCGGCGTTCAGCCTATTTCAAGGACGGAGTACGACGCTGCTCCTGATTGGCGTGATCGTGATCGGCGTGCTGATCTATTACTATCGCGCGTTACCGCAAGGGCAGCCGGTACTACGCCTCGCAGTCGGGGGCGTGCTCGGCGGGGCGGTCGGCAACATCATTGATCGGATCCGGCTCGGCCATGTCACCGACTGGATTCACATCACGCATTATCCGACCTTCAATGTCGCGGACAGTTGCATCACGATCGGCATGTTCACGCTGGCGATCTATCTCCTCTTCATAGATCGTTCCGCGCGTCGTGATGGCTGATCGTGCCCGACACGCAATCGTTCACCCTCACCGTTGCCCTGGAGCGGGTCGGCGAGCGGCTCGATCGCTTCCTGGCGATCGAACTGTCGCAGTTTACCCGCGCCTATCTCCAGACACGGATTGACGCCGAGGATGTCCGCGTAGATGGTCGCCCGCGCAAGGCAAGTTACCGGTTGCGCGGCGGCGAAGCGATCTCGCTGACAATCCCCGATGAGCCACGTCGGACGACACTCATACCCGAGCAAATGTCGCTCGCGATCCTGTACGAAGATGCGGATGTAATCGTCATTGACAAGCCCGCCGGGCTGGTCGTCCATCCCGGCGCGGGTAACTGGACGGGGACGCTCGTCCACGGCATCCTCGCACACGCGCCGGAGGTGCGAACCAACGACACCGTCCGGCCCGGCATCGTTCACCGTCTCGATAAGGAAACCTCCGGCGTCTTGATCGTCGCGAAGCACGACGTGGCGCGGGAATTCCTCGCCCAGCAACTCCGCGAGCGTACGGCGCACAAGGAATACACCGCGCTCGTCCACGGCATCGTGCCGCGCGACCTGACGATCGAAGCGGCGATTGGTCGCGACCCGATCCACCGCACGCGGATGGCCGTCGTGAGCAATGGGCGGGAGGCGACGAGCATTCTGCGCGTCGCCGAGCGTTTGCCGGGCTACACAATGCTTTCTGTTGACCTCCGCACCGGGCGGACGCACCAGATTCGCGTCCACTGCGCATACATCGGGCATCCGGTCGCGGGCGACCATACCTATGCCCCGCGACGGGCGCCACCGCGCGGGCTAACACGGCAGTACCTCCATGCTGCCCTGCTCGAACTGACGCTCCCGAACGGCGAGCGGCGTTCATTCGTCAGCCCGCTGCCGCCCGACCTCGCCAACGTGCTCGATTCACTCCGCGACCGTGGGTAATCCGCTATACTGCGGGTATGAACGAGCACGAGCAATTCGATCGTGGCTACGCGATCTGCCAATCGCTGTATCGGGCGGCAATCCGTGCGGTTGATCCGCACGCTGCGACGTTGCGCGCGCTCGGTCGCGACGGTGAGACGCTGACGGTCGGCGGCGCGACATTCGATCTCGCGCGCGTGCGGAAGATCGTTGTCATCGGCTTCGGTAAGGCCGCTGTCCCGATGGCACAGGCGGTAGAAGCGGTGCTGGGCGATCGCGTCACGCGCGGCATCGTCGTCACAAAGTATGGTCAGCGCGAACCGACCACAACGATTGCTGTCCGCGAGGCGGGGCATCCAACGCCCGATGCGGCCGGGATCGAAGCGACTACTGCGATGCTTGATGAGCTCCGCGATCTCACCCACGACGATTTGGTGATCTGCCTCGTTTCCGGTGGCGGGTCGGCGCTGTTTGAAAAGCCGGTAGACGGCCTGACGCTCGAAGACATGCAGCACACCACGCGCCAACTCATTCGAGCGGGCGCACCGATCACGGCGCTGAACGCGGTGCGCAAGCATCTTTCGACGGTCAAGGGGGGGCAGTTGGCCAGGCGCGCGGCACCCGCGACGCTGATCGCGCTGATGGTGTCAGATGTCGTCGGCGATCCGCTCGATGTTACCGCATCCGGGCCGACCGTGCCGGACCCGACGACGTTCGCCGATGCCCTCGCGGCGCTCGATACCTATGGTGTCCGGGCCACGGTTCCGGCGGCGGTCGTCGCGTATCTCGAAGCGGGCATGCATGGCGCGTATCCTGAGACACCGAAGGCGGGCGATCCGTGCTTCGCGGCGACGCACACACTCATCATCGCCAACGCGCAAATGGCGTTGGATGCTGCGGCACACGCTGCGGAAGCGATGGGCCTGCCGACGCTGGTGCTTGCCAGCACGCTGGAAGGCGAGGCGCGGGAGGTCGCGCGCATGTGGGCGAGCATCGCGCGACAGGTTCGCGACCACGCGCAGCCCATCGCGCCGCCCTGCTGTCTGCTTGCCGGTGGCGAAACGACCGTCACTGTGACAGGCGACGGAGAGGGTGGTCGCAACTCCGAGTTCGCGCTGGCCGCCGCGCTCGTGTTGGACGGCACGGACGGTATCGTGATTGCCTCCCTCGCGACCGACGGCGGCGATGGCACGACCGACGCGGCGGGCGCCGTCGTGAGCGGCGCAACCATCGCCCAAGCACGCGCTGCCGGATTGGACGCGGCGGACTTTTGTCGGCGCAACGACGCGTACACATTCTTCGACCAAGTGGGTGGCCTTATCCGCCCCGGCCCGACCGGCACGAACGTCAACGACCTGATGATCGCACTGATTAAGTAGGGGATGCGGTGCGGATACGGTGGGAAGGGGCCGGGGGTTGGGTTCTTCGTCAGAATGCATACGTCCTGCGACTCGCGGCACAGCAATGTCGGAATATAACGATTGTCTTCATTGAACCGCCATGCTATCGTTCGCGGGGAGATGGGCTGATCCGCGTTGAGATATTCAGTTACATCAAAGGAGGGGTGGGATGCAGGCAGGACGGATTTTCCGTGGGGTACTGGTCTTTGCGATCGTGGGTCTGTTCGCGCTCATGTTGCCGGTAGGGGTTGCTGCCGCGAACCCTACAGTACCGCCGGACCCTCGCTTCGTCATCACGCGGCTCGGTGATCAGCCGCCGGCTGCAGCCGTTGCCGCTGCCGCCCCGATGACGACTGCCGTAACACTCCCCAAATCGCTCCGCTTCACCGCGCAGGGTCGGATCACGGTCAAGGGAACACCGGGCGATCTTATGCTGGCGATGAAGGGCGAATTTGCGAGTCCAGACCGTCTGCACGCCACACTTACCCTGAGTGATTCGAGCAGCAGCGACACCATCCCGCCGATCGAGTTGATTGTCATCGGGCAATCTCCGTACGTCCATCTCACGGGAGATGCGTCGCCTACCGGTCAGGATGTCTGGGTGTTGATTGATAGCCTGGCTGGCCTAACGAGTGTACCCGGCGCGGGCATCCCCAATTTAGCGAACCTTCCCCCCGTCTCGACACAAACGCAAATGCTCGGTGATGAGACGATTAACGGAACCCCAACGACGCATACACGCACGACCGTTGATGCCACGTCTCTCCTGGGCGGGACGGCGAAAAGCGCGAAACCCTCGACCCTTACCGTTGATATTTGGACCGGCAAGGGCGACAACTTCCCGCGACGCATTGCGATCAGTGGCAACCTTTCGATTGATCCGAGCACCCTTACGAGTGGCCAGACCGGTCGCACCGCCGCTGTCGCACCATCGTCGGCGGTGGACGCGACGCTCAATTTCACGATTGATTTCTCGGACTTCAACGTGCCGGTGACGATCAATCCGCCCGCCACATTCGTGAAATTATCTGACGTTCTGAAGTAGGTGCGCGGCATTACCGGCGGTTGCGCGCTGTCGGCATGTTGATTGCTCGCCCGGAGTAGGCATGTTATCTTGCCATTGGCAACGTTTGTGAAGTAGTGCACGATCAGGGGGCGTTTGACGATGGCGCGAGCGGTCGAGCGGGTGGCAGAAGAGGCGATGAAGCAGATGGACGGGCGGCGGGCGGCGCTCTGGATTGATCCGGATTTGACGCGGCGCGTGCTGACCCAGTTCATCGCGGAGGAGATCGGCAAGTTTGGCGTCCGGCGCGGGGTTGTCGGCGTGAGCGGCGGCATTGATTCCGCGCTGGTCGTCGCGCTGGCTGCGGAAGCTCTCGGCCCCGAGAATGTGCTCGCTGTGCTGATGCCATACCGGACGAGTAATCCGGACAGCCGCGCGCACGGCCTGCTTTGCGTCGAACAACTAGGCGTGAACAGCGTGACCATCCCCGTCACGCCGCAGGTGGACCCCTATTTCGCGCAGTTCCCGGAAATGTCGAACCGCCGCCGGGGCAACATCATGGCGCGTGAGCGGATGAAAATCCTCTACGATCAGTCCGAGGGATACGGTGGCCTCGTCATCGGCACCTCGAACAAAACCGAGATGCTGCTCGGTTACTCGACGGTCTACGGAGACGCTGCCGCCGCGATCCATCCGATTGCCGACCTTTATAAGGCGCAGATTCGCCAGTTGAGCGCCGCGATTGGCGTGCCAGCGGTGATCATCGGCAAACCGCCGAGCGCGGACTTGTGGCCGGGGCAGACCGACGAAGACGAATTACAACTCACGTATGAGGCTGTGGACGAGATTTTGTATGAATTGGTGGATCGGCGAATGCGGCCCGAGGCATTGATCGAGCGCGGCTTACCGGCGGCGGTAATCGAGCGCGTTGTTCGCCTGGTTCGCACGGCCCAATACAAGCGCCGCATGCCACCGATCGCCAAACTCAGCGCCCGCACAATCGAGCACGATTTCCTTTATCTGCGCGACTGGGGACACTGAGAGAAGCAATGAGGCGAATGTTCCCACTCATTGCTCATTGCTCGGCCCTCATTGCTCGTTGGTTGGTGAGCCAGCGGCAGAGAAATGGCGACGCTAACGCGATCAGCCCGATAGCGGCCGTGAGCGCCCCGTCGCCGAGGAACAGCCAACGTCCCGGCAGGTGATGGGGCGTCATGAGCACTGCCCGCATGGTGGTTAGCGCGCCGATTGTCAGGACGACGGGGATGAGGAACCATCGGTAGCGCTCTGGCATCAGCCAACCGATACCGGCGGCGATGGCGGCGATAGCGAGTGCCGTCAGCAGTGCCGTGAGCGTCGCATTGCGCGACAAATTAAAACTCGTCGCGGCGACGGACGCAACGAGTACCGCAATCGGCGCAATATTCACTCCTGCCCAGCCGGGATCGCTCGCGGATAGTGTGTACAGATAACCGGCGATCAGCGATGCCACAATGAGCGTGCCCGTCCATGTGAAGACGAGCGGGAGGAGATGCACCGGCACCGGTGCGTTAAGCGCGCTGCGTTCGAGCGATGCATGGAGCGTCAGGTAGGGCATTAGGAGCACAAACAGCACGAAGGCAACCGGCCATGTTAAGTGAAAAGCAGACATATCCCGGAAGAACATCGCACCAGCGCCAACCGCAAGGGTAATCGCCGCTACGATGACGGCAAACGTCGCGGGAACGCTCGATGTGAAGGGATGACGAGCAATCGCGACCGCGACGAGCAGAACCAGATAGGGCGCCATCGCGTCGAGAGCACCGTACCAGCGATTGGACGAACTGATAGATTCCTCCGTCGCGCGGCGTTTCGTCGCCGGTCGGTTGCTCGCGATCCGCGCGCCGGCCATCGTCAGGCGAATGTCGGCGTGGCGACACGTAGGGCATCCATCACGCGTTCCAGCGGCACCGCGACGAGGCGACCGCCCTCGATATGGCTCACCGTCGTCCACCCCGCATCGCGCAGCGTCTGCACAGCGACCTCGATGTTCGTGCCGAGGGTACTCACCATATGCGTATCAGAACCGATCGTGATGTGTTCGCCGCCATGCTCGCGGAAGAGGCGAAGGATGTCGGCGCCGGGCATCGGTTCGCGTGCTGCCGTACGCACCGCCGATGTGTTGAGATCAAACCCTTTGCCGCGCGCGGCCATCGCGTCGAAGATGCGGCCGAGTTGCGCGCGATTGTGCTCCAGGTCAATCCGCCCATTGACGATATCGTACCGCTTGCCGAGATCGAAGTGCCCGATGACATGGAAGAAGTCTTCGGTCGTGACGAGCGCCTCGATTTCGTCCAGGTACTGCTGGTAGACCGCGATACTCGGATGCTTGCGGGCGCGCTCGCCGAGATATTCGCCGGCGATCCAATGCACCGAACAGATAATGAAGTCGAACGGCTTGTCCACAAGATATGCCGCCACGTCCGTTGCCGTCTGCCGGTTCCAGTCCACCTCCGCCGCCGCGAGGATGGTCAGCCGGTCGCCGTATTGATCGCGGCATGTGGCGATGTCGGCCATGTAGGCGGGGTATTTGTTATGGCCGCGTGTGCGGTCGGCGGGATCGTGGTCTATGTGGTCGGTGAAGGCGATTTCCTGAATGCCGATCTCGATTGCGCGCTCGCAGTATTCGTGCATTTTCACCCGGCTGTCGGGAGAATTCGTCGTGTGCGTGTGATACTCATACATCCGTGCGGGTCCTTCCTTTCTCTTTTAGGATGATACCACAGCATCCGTGCGTCGCTGGATGCTATACTCCCGCCGGTGTATGCCGGTATGTGGGGGAATAATGATGTGATGATGGGCTTTTGGGAGACGCTCCGCCACCGATTTCAGGGGCAGCATACGCTCGCGAATATCATCTTCGCGCTCTTCTGGTCCACGATCGCGATCTGCTTGACCATCCTCGCGACGCGCATCTTCAAACGCATGATGCGTCGTATTCTGATCCGCGCGCATTTGCCGCGGAACCTCGTCGCGCTCGCGGGCAATGGCGTGACGGTGCTCGGCGCGATTATCTGTGTCGCGATTATCCTCTCGGTCGTTGGCGTGCCGACGAGTGCGGTGATCACCTCGCTTGGCCTCGCGACTGCCGGCATTGTGCTGGCGTTTCAGGATGTCCTGAAGAATTTCATTGCGGGCATTTATCTGCTCGTGGAGCGCCCGTTTACGATTGGCGACCGGGTGAAAGTGCGCGACGCCGAAGGGTCGGTCGAGGAGGTAGACATCCGCACGACCGCGCTGAAGACCGACGCCGGCGTCATCATCCTCGTGCCGAACAACATCATCTTCACGGAGATCGTCACGAACCGGTCGGCGTCGGGTCTCGGGCATGCGACCGTGACACTGACGAATGTTGCCGGAACACCCGACGAGGCGGGCGCAAAAGCACGCGAAGCGCTTCAGAATATTGATACGCTCGTCGCACAGCCCGCTGCCCGGACAAAGATCGTCGGCCTCCAGGACGGCATGGCGGAAATGCAGGTCGAGTTCTGGTATCGCGGCTTGCGCGACCCTACCCCGGAGGCGATTGCCGCGCTCGGCGATCATTTCCCTGGCTCGAAGATCACGAGTGGGAGTTCAGCATAAAACCTGAGGGGGAGCAATGCGGCGCATCGGTGTCTATGGCGGGACGTTCGATCCGATCCACATCGGCCATCTCGTCGCGGCCGCCGAGGTGCATCACATCCT
>JALYXG010000395.1 GCA_030947205.1 Chloroflexota bacterium | reverse complement strand
CGGCGATGAGCGAGGAAATCCTCAAGGGCCGTGTCCGCGGCCGCGTCGTGGTGGATGTGCGGGCGTAACGATTCGGGCAGGGGCAAAGAGTGCGGATCGGATTGATCGCCGACATACACGGCAATTGTATCGCGCTCGACGCCGTGCTTGCGGAACTCGAACGCGAGCGCGTCAACGAACTCATCTGCCTTGGCGATGTCGCTGCGCTCGGCCCACAACCGGGCGAGGTGATCGCACGACTGCGCGCCCTGGGCTGCCCGGTCGTGATGGGGAACACCGATGTGTGGCTCCTCGCACCACCATCCGACACCATTGCGGACGCGATTGACCGTGCCACCACTCGCTGGTGCGTGGCACAACTCACCGAAGGCGATCTCGCGTATGTCAGCGCATTCCCGGCGGTTATCGAGCATTCACTGGGAGCCGGGCGAACGCTCCTGTGCTTCCACGGCTCACCCCGCTCATTCGATGACACGATCATCGCGACGACGCCCAACGACGATCTCGACGTGATGCTCAATGGGTACGACGCGACCATTATGGCGGGCGGGCACACACATATTCAGATGCTGCGCTGTTACCGTGACTGCCAGATCATCAATCCGGGCAGCACCGGCTTGCCCGGTGTCGGTTCCCTGCGACCCTATAACCGCAATGTGCATTGGGCCGAGTACGCAGTGCTCGATGTGGATGATGACGTGACTCGCGTCTCCTTCCATCGCATCGCGCTCGATGTCGAGAAAATGATCGCGGCGGCCTACGCGAGCGGCATGCCGGAGCCGGATTGGTGGGCCTCGCTCTGGAAACGCGGATAGATCGCGCCGCTATGCGTCCGGGCGGATATAGGTGACCGTGTGATGCGTCAGTAATTTGCCCGCACTGCTCGTGCATTCGGCGGTGCCGTAGATCAGCCGCCGCCCGAGTTTGAGGACTTTGGCCGAGCACGTGACGTCTTCGGCTCGCGCGCCGTTGAGGAAGTTCGTCTTCATCTCGACGGTGACGAGGTGATCTATGATTCCCGTCTTCGTCATGATCGCCAGCCACATCGTCACATCCGCCGCCGCCATGAAGACGGGGCCGCTAATCAGGCCGTCCGGTCGCTCGTGGGAGAATTGGAATGGCACGGCGACCGTGCAAGCCCCGTCGCCGATGGACTGGACGCGGAAGCCGTAGGGACGGTTGAACGGCGACGCTTCGAGCAAATCCTGAAGCGCTGATTCGGTAACCGCGAAGTCCATGCTCTTTCCCCCTCCCACAATGGCGTGAACGTGACGCGCACAGATTTGGTGGCGACGGGCTTCAGCCTGCCGAACCTCGCTATAGCAGGCTGATGAAGCGTACCAACTTAATCCAGTAACGATTTGGTGGCACAGGTTTGTAACCTGTGAGTCTGGCATGCCGCCCGGAGGGCACCCGGAAACCTGCCCCACCCGACTACCGGATCAAGTTGGTAAGGTTCATCAGCCCGCTGCCACCACTATTGCCTTAATCGTCCGCCCAAGCGCGTTCCGGCACCACACCGGAGGTGATAACACCACTGGTGCGTAGTTGATCCAGTTCGACGTCGGTCACGCCGATCTCGCGGAGGATTTCGTCGGTGTGCTGGGCGAACAAGGGCGGGCTACGGTGGATCGCGCCGGGCGTTGCGCTCAGTTTCACCGGCAAGCCGAGCAGCCGCACGCTTCCCATCGTCGGATGCGGGCGCTCGACGACCATCTCCCGGTGTCGGATCTGCGGGTGTTCGAGGCTCTGTTCCATATCGTAGATCGGCCCGCACGGGATGCCGTGCGCGTTCAGAATCTCCTCCCACTCGTCGGAGGTGTGCGCCTGCAACTTCGCGTTGATCAGTTCCGACAGTTCGGCGTTATGCGCGAAACGACCACCGTTCGTCGTGAAACGGGGGTCGGTCTGCCATTCGGGTGCATCTACGACGGCGCAGAAGGCATTCCACCGCTTATCGCCCGTCGCGCCGAGGATCACCCAACCATCCTTCGTCCGGTATGCGCCGTACGGAGCGTTGATCGGGTGATGATTTCCCGCTGGTGGCGGCACGCCCGCGCCGTTAAGATAGCGCACCGCCTGGAATCCGAGCATCCCGACCATGCTTTCCAGGAGCGATGTTTCGACGCGCTGGCCG
>JALYXG010000371.1 GCA_030947205.1 Chloroflexota bacterium | reverse complement strand
TCGCTGCCCGCCGCGCTCGCCGCGAACTGGCTCGCGGGCGCGTGGGACCAGAACTGCGCCTTCGCCGCCATGTCGCCCCTCGTCGCCGCGCTGGAAGAGATCACGCTCGACTGGCTGCGCGACGCCCTGCATCTGCCGGCCGGGTGCGGTGGTGGCTTCGTGACCGGCGCGACGGTGGCGAACTTCACGGCGCTCGCGGCGGCGCGTCATGCGGTACTCGCGCGGGTGGGCTGGGATGTCGAGGCGGAGGGCCTGTTTGGCGCGCCGCCGATCACTGTCGTCGTCGGCACTGAGGTGCATGCGAGCCTCGTCAAGGCATTGGGCCTCGTCGGCTTCGGGCGCAACCGGGTCGTCACCGTTCCAGTGGATGGGCAGGGACGGATGCGCGCTGATGCCCTGCCGCCCCTCGCCGGCCCGACCATCGTCTGCATCCAGGCGGGCAACGTCAACACCGGCGCCTTCGATCCGGCTGCGGCGATCTGCGCGGCGGCGCACGACGCCGGGGCGTGGGTGCATGTGGACGGGGCATTCGGGCTGTGGGCGGCGGTCGCGCCGGATCGCGCGCACCTCGTGGAGGGGTTCGCGGAGGCGGATTCGTGGGCGACGGACGCGCACAAGTGGCTGAACGTGCCGTACGACAGCGGTCTCGCCTTCGTCCGCGATCCCGAGGCATTGCGTGCGGCGATGACGCTCAACGCCGCGTATTTGCAGCAGAGCGGCGGGCGCGAGCCAAACCATTACACGCCGGAAGCGTCGCGGCGTGCCCGCGCGGTGGACATTTGGGCGGCGCTGCGCTCGCTCGGCCGGAGCGGGCTGGCGGACTTGATCGAGCGCAACTGCCGGTACGCCTCCCAGATGGCCGACGGCTTGCGCGTGGCCGGATACGACGTTCTCAACGATGTGGAACTCAATCAAGTCCTCGTCTCGTTCGGCGATGCAGAAACAACCCGGCGCATCGTCGCGGCGGTCCAGGCGGAGGGGACATGCTGGTGCGGCAGCACCGTCTGGCAGGGGCAGACCGCGATGCGCATCAGCGTCTCCTCGTGGGCGACGACGAATACGGATATTGAGCGCAGCCTCGCGGCGATCCTCCACATCGCAGGGAAGGATTGAAGCGTCTTAGAACCTACCCCCGGCTAGGGGCTGAGATTTGAGTCGTGCCGCGATGTTCGGTATGCTGCCACCGCTAAACGTCACACTGTGAACTGCGAACTGTGAACTGCGAACCTTGAATGGGCCATCAGAAAGGAAAACGCCGTGGCAGCACGAGCACCGGGCGGTAGCGACAGCGGGACGCGGTACGACACGATCATCGCCGGGGGCGAGGTCCTCGATCCCGGCGCGGGGATCAGCGGGCGCCTGGACGTCGGCATTACGGGCGGGCGCGTGGCGGCAATCGCGCCTGACCTCGACCGTGGTAGCGCCCGCACGGTCTTCGACGCGACGGGGCAGTATGTCACGCCGGGGCTGATAGACCTCCATACGCATATCTACTGGGGCGTGACCTACTGGGGCATCGAGGCGGACCCCGTCGCTGCGCGCTCGGGCGTGACGACCTGGCTCGATGTCGGCAGCGCGGGCGCGTACTCCTTCCCCGGCTTCCGCCGCTACATCGCCGAGCCGAACCGCGTGCGCACCTTCGCGCTCCTCAATTTATCCGCCATCGGCCTGATCGCGCCGACGTTCGAACTAGCGACGCTGGAATACTGCAACGTCCCGCTCGCCGTGAGCATCGTTGAGGAGAACCGGGACATTATTCTTGGCATCAAGGCGCGCATTGACGCGAGCACGACGCGCGGCGTCGGCATCCGCCCGCTGGAACTGGCGCGCGAGTTGGCGGACACCGTCGGGCTGCCGCTGATGGTCCACATCGGCAGCAGCCCGCCCGCACTCGATGAAGTGCTTGCCCTTCTGCGGCCTGGCGACATCCTCACGCATTGCTTCCGCACGCAGGGACAGCACCGGATCATCGGCGCGGACGGCCGCGTGCGGGAGGACGTAATCGCGCTCCAAAAAGCAGGGCTGATCCTCGATATTGGCCACGGCACCGGCTCGTTCGGCTTCGATACCGCCGAAATCGCGATGGCGCAGGGCATTCTGCCGGATGTGATTTCGAGCGACATCCATCAACTCGCCGTGCAAGGCCCGATGTTCGATCTGCCGACAACACTCTCCAAGTTCCTCAATCTCGGCATGAGCCTGCCGGATGTCATCGAGCGGGCGACAAGCCGCCCCGCCGCCGCGATGCGCCGCCCCGATCTCGGCACGATTAAGCCCGGTAGCGCGGCGGACATCGCTCTGTTCCGCATCGAGGAAGGCGACTACACCTTCTACGACACGCAGATGGTCGCACGGCAGGGTGCGCGCCGCCTCGTCAACACCCTGACGATGGTGGACGGCGTGCCGCTCCCCCGCACCCCGGAGCGCAAGCGCATGGTCTGGGCGATCCTCCCCGAACACCAGCGACCGATCACAGCAATGAGCGGGCGCCCTTTGGGCAGTAGCAATGAGCAATGAGTGGGATTCCGCCACGAGAGACGCGACAAAGGGAGAAGCGATCCGCTTCTCCCTTTGCGTTTCATCGTTCGATCGCGCGCGGAATTAACCCTGCCGCTGCTTATGCTTCGGGTTGCGCTTGTTGATGACGTAGACTCTGCCCTTGCGCCGCACGACGATATCGTCCGGGCTGCGCTTCTTGACGGATGCGGATACCTTCACGTCTTTCCTCCGATACATCGCCCACGCGGGCTTACCGCGTTGCCCTCGCGGTCGCGGCGCACTGGCGTAGTTTCGCACAAATCGCCTCGCTGTCAAGCGCCGTGCCGATGAAGACGAGGCGACTCTCGCGTGGCTCGTCCACGCGCCACGGTCGCTGTGCCTCGACGAGTACCCGCGCGCCGACCTGATGGAAGACGCACCGTTCCTCATAGCCCTCGATGTTGAGCACGCCCTTGCCCCGGAAGCAGGTCTCCGGCAGTTCTCCCCAGAAGGCTTCCAACCGCGTCACATCGAACGGCTCGCGCGTCACATAGGAGACGGTGGTGATCGCTTCATCGTCCAGATGGCCGTGATGATGGTCGTGGTCGTGCGTCACTTCGTCCGCCAACCAGCGATTCGCGCCCTCAGTGAAGCGGTCGTCCACCGTGAATGCGCCGACATCGAGCAAGAGGCGCAAGTCCACCTCGCCGTGGCTGCACCGCAGGATCGGCGCGTACGGATTGAGTTTCCGCAACCCTGCTTCGATGACCGCGAGTTCGTCGGGGGCGACGAGGTCCACCTTGTTGAGCAGGAGCATATTCGCGAACTCGATCTGCGTCGGGACCATTTCGCTCACGCGCACCTGGCCGCGAATTTGATCGGCGTCCACCAGCGTGACGATGCCGTCCAGCCGCACGATCTGCGTCAGGCCGGGGATGAAGAAGGTCTGCGCGACGGGCAGCGGGTCCGCGATGCCCGTCGTCTCTATTATCAGGTATTCGGGCGGCTCGTCCCGCTGCAAGAGGCGCCGAAGGCCGATGAGGAGGTCGCCCCGGATCGTGCAGCAAATACAGCCCGCTGTCAGCTCGACGATGTCGCCAGGATCGGTCTGCTCGATCAGCCCGCCATCTATGCCGATCTCGCCCAGTTCGTTGACGATGATCGCGATCCGAAGACCAGGATTCTCCCGCAGGATATGATTGAGGAGCGTCGTCTTGCCGCTGCCGAGGAAGCCGGTGAGGATCGTCGCCGGGATGCGCGTATCGTTGACACCGAGCGTGTCCCCGGTTGGTGGTATCGTCATTTCGTCTCTCTTCCGCGCGGATGCAAACGCGTCATCATGTCCGCCGATCATACACGATGGCAATCATCGTGCGATTCATGTGCTTGCAGCACGAAGCTGGGATACGGTAGACAGCGCGCGCCAATAGCCAGACAATAGCGGGTACTACGGAGAGACGGGCGGCATTGCGACCATCGCCGCCCGTTGCAACTCATCGCTACCGCCACCGTTAGGAAAGAAGGGATGTGTATGCAGCGACAGGGTAAGGATGGCGTGCAACACGGACTCGATCACCACGGGATCAAAAATCTGCTGAGCGTCGGCCGGAACCTGACAGCGCCCGCGTTGTACGAAGAGATCGTCCGGCGGCGCGAGGGGATAATCGCCGAGGGCGGCCCGGTCGTCGTCCGCACCGGCAAGTACACCGGCCGCTCTCCGAAGGACAAATTCATTGCCCGCGAACCGGGGAGTGAGGCGAATATCTGGTGGGGCAGCGTCAATCAGCCGTTGGAGCAGGAGCAGTTCGAAGCGCTCAGGAAGCGCATGCTCTCGTACCTCAGCGGCCGCGATCTGTATGTGCAGGATTGCTACGCGGGCGCCGATCCGCGCTATCGTCTCAATGTCCGCGTCATCACCGAACTGGCGTGGCACGCCCTGTTCATGCGCAATCTGCTCATCCGCCCCGATCCCGACGAGGACCTGTCCGGCTTTATGCCCGACTTCACGATCATCTGTGCGCCGCATTTCCACTCCAATCCCGATGAGGACGGCACGCGCTCGGAAACGTTCATCGTCCTCAACTTCGCCACCAAGGAAGTGCTGATCGGCGGCACCGAGTACGCGGGCGAGATGAAAAAGAGCGTCTTCACGATTCTGAATTACCTCCTGCCGCTCCAGAATGTCCTTTCGATGCACTGCTCAGCGAACTACGGGCCGCAGGGCGACGTGGCGATCTTCTTCGGCCTGTCCGGCACGGGCAAGACGACGCTCTCCTCCGACCCCGCGCGCACGCTGATCGGCGATGACGAGCATGGTTGGAGCGACCACGGCGTCTTCAACTTCGAGGGTGGCTGCTACGCGAAGGTGATCCACCTTTCGCCCACTGCCGAGCCGGATATCTACGCGGCGTCGCACCGCTTCGGCACGATCCTCGAAAACGTCGCGATAGATAGCCGCGCCCGCCGCCTCGACCTCGATGACGACTCGCTGACGGAGAACACGCGCGCCGCGTATCCGATCACGCACATCGCCAATGCGGACACCTCCGGTGTCGGCGCGCACCCGAAGAACATCATTATGCTGACGGCGGATGCCTTCGGCGTGATGCCGCCGATCGCGCGGCTCACCCCGGCGCAGGCGCAGTATTACTTCCTTTCCGGCTATACGGCGAAAGTCGCGGGCACCGAGCGTGGCGTCACCGAGCCGCAGGCGACCTTCAGCACCTGCTTCGGCGCGCCCTTCATCGTCCACCCGCCGACGCTCTACGCGCGCCTGCTCGGCGAGCGGATTGCCCGGCACGATGCGGATGTCTGGCTCGTCAATACGGGCTGGACGGGTGGCCCGGCGGGCGGAGGTGGGAGCCGGATGTCCATCGCCCACACGCGCGCGATGGTCGCGGCGGCGCTCGACGGCTCGCTGACGGGTGTCGAAACCGTGCCCGATCCCGTCTTCGGCGTTGGCGTGCCCGTTTCGTGTCCCGGCGTGCCGTTGGAGGTGTTGCAGCCGAAGACGACCTGGAGCGATCCCGATGCCTACGATGCCAAAGCGCGCGACCTCGCCGAGCGCTTCCACGCCAACTTCGTGCAGTTCGCCGATGCCGTCAGCCCCGATGTCGCCGCCGCCGGCCCTCGCGCCGCCGTCGCGCACCGGTGACGGAAACCTGGGAGAACCGCAGAGGCGCAGAGGACGCAGAGAAAGCAGAGGGGATAAGAAGAATAATTGGGGACGCGGCAAATCGCCTTCGTGTCGCGTCTCGCCGTTTCTGTCTCCTTTTTCTTTGCATTTCTCTGTGCCCTCTGCGTCTCTGTGGTTCTCCCCGGTTTCGACCTATTCAGGGGCGGGAGGGCGCGGTAGGATGAGGGGAATGGAAAGGACTGCCTCGGATGGCTGACATGCCTGTCTATGCGCCCGCGCTGATTCGGATAGACCAACTGCTCGCTGCGGGCGAGTACGATGACGCGGTGGAGACGGCGGAAGCGCTCGTCG
>JALYXG010000387.1 GCA_030947205.1 Chloroflexota bacterium | reverse complement strand
CGCCCTGGCAGATGCGCTCGCCCGTTCCCTGTGCGCCGATGCCGTGCGGGTCGGTCGGCGGCGTCAACACCGTCATGTTAAGCAGGTTCGATCCGATCCACGACGCCATGCGGATCGCATCGTGGACACGCTGGCGATTGTGCGCGGCAATACCGGGGTGCGCGAATCCGCCCCCGCCCCGAACGGCGGCACACGGCACGCCCGCCACTTCCAGATCGTCGCGCAAGGCCCGAATCTCCGCCTCGCTCGTCCCGACGCCCTGGCCGAAGCCGACTTCGATCCCCGCGAAACCGCGATCGCCTACCCTGCGCAAATATGCCTGACGCACCTCTTGCGGCGGAAATTCCCAACCGGTACCGCCTTCGTAGGGATAGAATGCCGCCCGCCGTGGCGCGTAACTGATCTTCACCGCGTCCCCCTTGATTCAGCGCTGAGTGCCGAGTCCTGCGTGCTGCGTGCTGCGTGCTGAGAATCCTTCGCCTCGATAGGATGTAGTGTACTCGATGGTACGCAGCGGAGAAGCGGGGATGAGCGGGATTATTCGTCCCCTTCCGGCGTCGCGATGTGGTCGGGGGCATGGAGGGTCGGGAAGATTCACCAGCAGATGGGCTATTGCCGCAGTTGCTGCGGAGCAATGAGCATGACGGACAGATCCGGCACACGCTGGAAATGCCCGTCGCAGGTAACAAGGGTGAGGTCGCGTTCCAGCGCGGTAGCGGCGATCAGGGTGTCCATGTCACCGATCAGATTTCCAGTGGGACGAAGTGTGCGGCGAATATCGGCGTATCGTTCGAGAATGTCGTACGTCGGTATCCACGGGGTGACTCCCCGAAGCAAGCGGCGTAGTGCTTGATGATACTGGAGGTAGTTGGGGCGGCCACGAAGATGTTCAATTACCTCGCCGTACACAAGAATACTCGTCGCTGCTTCCCCTTGGATGACCCACGGTCGAATCAACGCAACGGCGCGCTGTCGAGCGAAGAGATACGCGGCGAGCGGCGTGGTATCGAGGAGGTAGCCGCTCATCCAGTGAACGGTGGGGACGGTGGGCTCTCGTGACGAATTCGATCGAGCACGTCCATCGCCTCATCCCAATCGAGATCACTCCATGCACCTGCGGTATCGAGTGCGGCTTGGAGCGTTTCCTCCGTACGATCAGCCCGCATCGCATCTTCGCTCGTGTAGTAGATCGTCCCACCGTCTTCGGTGGGAACGGCGATCAATGCCTCGCCCGGACCAACCTTGAACGATGTGGGCTGGCGTGTCGTTTCCTCTGCTCGTGCCATCGTCTTCTCCAATTCCCGATCTTTCGTCGCCCTATCAGCATACCATGCGCGGTACCCGTGAGCGGCGACGATCAGCCCTCGGCCTGCAGTGCCTTCATCGTATCGAGCTGATCCCGGTGCATCTGGGCGATCAGGTCGTTCACGCTGGCGAATTTGGCGTCGCCCCGGAGCCAGCAGATGAAGTGGACGGCGATGATCTTGTCGTACAGGTCGCCGTCCCAGTTGATGAGGTTCGGTTCGACGGAGCGGGGGCCATTGTCGAACTGAGGGCGCGGGCCGATGTAGGTCATCGCCGGGTGGCGGGTCGGGTCGTCGCCGATCGTCACCCACGTCGCGTAGATGCCGTCCTTCGGCACGACGATGCCCGGCTCAACTTGCGTATTAGCAGTTGGGAAGCCGATTTGCCGCCCCCGCCCCGCGCCGTGTATCACCGGGCCGTGCAGCGCATAGGGCCGGCCGAGCAGTCGCGCGGCCGCCGCCACATCCCCGGCGAGCAGGGCGTTGCGGATGCCGGTGCTGCCGATTACCTCGCCGTCCGGCGCGTCGTCCCGGTGGATGCGTGGCAGGACGTGCAGCGTGTAGCCGAACGCCGCGCCGAGATCGCGCAGCACATCGAGATTCCCCTGCCGCCCCTTGCCAAACGCGAAATCATCCCCCACCCACACCTCGACGGGTTGGACGGCGCGCGCGACCGTCGCCATGAAATCCTGCGCGGACGTGTCCGCTGTTGCCCGCGTGAACGGATAAACGACGACGACATCCACGCCGAGCGCGGCCATCAGCGCGGCTTCGTCGTCCACGGTGGTGAGGCGCGGCGGCGCGGACTCCGGCGCGAGTACGGCGCGCGGGTGCGGGTCGAACGTGAGGACGACCGAGCGCACACCCCGCGCCCGCGCCCGCTCGACGACGAGGCCGATCAGCCGCTGATGACCGCGATGGACGCCATCGAACGTCCCGATTGTTAGCACAGACGGCGCGGGCGGCAGATCGGCGAGGGCGCGCGCGACGAAAGGAGGACTGAGGACTGAGGACCGAGGACTGAGTGAGGGATTGCCACTCGAAGATTCAGTCACCGTTTCTCTCTCCCTCCTTCTTTCCTCATTCGGATTCACCATCGCTCGTCAAGTGCATCGCCCGCTCGCTACTCGTTACGACTTTC
Organism: Chloroflexota bacterium; assembly: GCA_030947205.1. Taxonomy (GTDB): domain Bacteria; phylum Chloroflexota; class Chloroflexia; order Thermomicrobiales; family JALYUS01; genus JALYUS01. Next base: position 128 of record JALYXG010000387.1, on the reverse strand, counting down.
TTCGGCCGCCACGCACCGTCCACGCCGATGCCGACGCCGCGCCACGCGCCCGCCGCGTCGTAGGCGCGAATATGCGTGCCCTCTCGGGCGGCAATGTCCGCAATCGCCTTGCCCTGCGACCAGTCGCG
>JALYXG010000343.1 GCA_030947205.1 Chloroflexota bacterium | reverse complement strand
TCCGCGAAGGCATATGTGGAGTTGCTGCGGGCGGAAGGGTTCGCGGTCGAGGAAGAATCGGGCGGGATGCCGACCGCGTTCGTCGCGACGTGGGGCGAGGGGAAGCCCGTCCTCGGCGCGTACGCGGAGTACGACGCGGTGCCCGGCAATTCGCAGCAGGCCGTGCCGTATCGCGCGCCGCGTGAGGGGCTGCACCCGTGGGCGGCGGGCCACACCGACCCGCACTCGCAACTCGGCACGACGGCGCTGATCGGCGTGCTCGCCGCGAAGGCGACGATGGAGAAATACCATCTTGCGGGCACGCTGAAGTTCTTCGGCGAACCGGCGGAGAAGGTCTGCGGCTCCAAGCCCGTCCACGCCGCGAAGGGATACTACGACGGCTTCGACGCCTTTATCGCCTACCACCCGAACATCAATAACTCGACCGTCTGGGAAACGCACTGCGGCTCCTATTTCAGCGCCGTCTTCACCTTTGAATGCCTAACGCCGGAAGAATGGATTGACCGCGATCTGCTGCCGAAACCGGGCGGCTCGCACGCGACGGCGCGCTCTCCCGGCGCGATTGACGCGCTGATGCTGATGTACACCAACACCAAGTACACCAAAGAAGCGATGTTCCCCCACACCGGGACATGGACGCTCAACGAGTTCGTCCTCGCCGCCGGGGACGCGACCTCAGACAACCTGCCGCCGCGCTTCAGCCAGATCCAGTATTCGTGGCGCGGGCCGACACTCGGCATCCAGGAGCAGATTGCCAACGTGCTGATGAACAACGCGAAGCACGCCGCCGCCGTCACGGGCTGCGAAGCCTCGATGCGCTGGGTGACGAAGACGCGCGTCGGCCTCGCGAACAACGCGATGGCGGACTTGACCTACCGCAATTTGGCACGCGTCGGCCCGCCCGTCTACCCGGAAAGCGCCCGCGTCTTTGCCCGCCAGATTCAGGAAAACCTCGGTGTCACGCCGATGGAAAACCCCTTCGCACCGGAGAATGAGCGGCTAACCGACCCGCGCGACCTCGAAGCCGCACTGCGGGGCGTCCTACCGTCGTGGCAGAAGAACTTCACGTCCGATGATTACGTGGAGTATTGCTGGCACGCGCCGACCGTCCGGTTGTTCACGTCGCGCCCGACGCTGCGTTCGCCGGAAGATAGCAAGTACGGCTACCCCGCGTGGACCTACAACGCGCTCGGCGGCATGCCGGAGGCGATTGATCCCGGCATGTTCGTCGGCGGCAAGGCGATTGCCGGTACGCTGCTCGACCTTCTCACCCAGCCGGACGAACTCGCCCGCGCCCAAGCCGAATTCGTCGCGCGCACGGGCGGCGGTATCGGCGGGAGCAACTGGATCGCCCCACTCCTTTCCGCCGATTTCCTCGCGCCCGTGGACCTCCGCTGGCCCGAATACATCACGACCGCGCGCGGTGAGGAGTGGTGCATCCCCACGCCGGTCGCGGGGGCGGATATGAGGTTGTAAGGGAACCTGACCCCCGGCCCCTCCCCACAAAATCCTTAATCGGTGCGATACTTGATGGTAAGGAATTCGCAATCGCCCCGCGCGATGATGGACCGGCGCAAAGAGCGCACGATGCACAGTCCATGCTCAACAAAGGAGAGATGTTCGATGGAAAAGCGTGAAAAGGCCACCTTCGCGGCCGGCTGCTTCTGGGGTGTTGAGGCGACGTTCCGGGAGCTTCCGGGCGTTGTTTCCACCGCTGTCGGCTATATCGGCGGCAAGACGGAGAACCCGACCTACCGGCAGGTTTGCTCCCACACGACCGGGCACGCCGAGGCGGTCGAGGTAACGTACGACCCGGCGAAGGTCTCGTACGACGACCTGCTCAATGTTTTCTGGGAGAATCACGATCCGACGCAGATGAACCGGCAAGGCCCGGACATCGGCGACCAGTACCGCTCCGAAATCTTCTTCAACAACGCCGAGCAGGAAGCAGCAGCGAAGGCATCCAAGGAGCGCCTGCAACAGTCCGGTCGCTTCCGCCGCCCGGTCGTGACGGCGATCAACCCCGCCGAAACGTTCTATATGGCCGAGGACTACCACCAGCAGTATCTGGAAAAGCGCGGCATGGCCTCCTGCCACGTCAGCATGGCGCACTGAGCGATCAGACCGCACGACAGCACATATGGAGGAGCGGCAGAAATTGCCGCTCCTTCTTCGTGTTAATATACGGGGGCAGCGAGGCACGCAACGACGGATGATGCGGGAGGAGCAGACGCCATGCAAACAGAGCGGTTCCCATCCACTGAGGGGCGCATCCCCTTTCACGGCTATGAGACGTGGTACCGGATTGTCGGCGAGGGCGAGGAACCGGGCAAACTGCCGCTTCTGACGCTGCACGGCGGGCCGGGCGCGTGCCACGACTACCTCGAATCCATGGAGGCGCTCGCCGCGACGGGGCGGCGCGTCATCTTTTACGACCAACTCGGCTGCGGCAACTCCGCCGTGCCCTCCAACCCGTCGCTCTGGACGGTTGACCTGTATGTCGAGGAGGTGGACGCCGTCCGCCACGCGCTGGGGTTGGAGCGCGTCCACGTCCTTGGCCAGTCGTGGGGCGGGATGCTCGGCATGGAGTACGCGCTCACACAACCGGCGGGGTTGGCCAGCCTGATTATCGAGAGTTCGCCCGCCAGTATGCCCCAATGGGTCGCGGAGGCGAACAAACTGCGCGAAGCCCTACCGCCCGATATCCAGCGGACGCTCCTGAAGCACGAGGCAGACGGCACGACCGACGATCCCGCCTACGAAGACGCGATGATGGTCTTCTATCAGCGCCACGTCTGCCGTTTGGCCGAATGGCCGGAATACGTGGATCGCTCGTTCGAGAAACTGAGCGAAAACCCGGAGGTCTATTACACGATGAACGGGCCGAGCGAGTTCCACGTCACCGGCACCCTGAAGACGTGGGACATCACTGCTCGCCTCGGCGAAATCCGCGCCCCGACGCTCGTCCTTTCCGGCCGCTACGACGAAGCGACGCCCGCGATCCACGAAACCGTCCATCGCGGCATCCCCGGCTCCGAGTCGGTCTATTTCGAGGAGAGCGCGCACATGTGCCATGTCGAGGAGCCCGAGCGGTTCCGGCAGGTGGTCGGTGATTTCCTCGCCCGCGTCGAAGCGCGGTAACGCACCCTGTGTCGGTAGCGTAGGCTTCAGCCTGCATCCCTCAGGCTGAAACCTACGCTACCAATCTGTGCCGCTGCTAGTTCGCGTTACTATCAGGGACATTGCTGAGGGATCGCCAGAGATACCACGATGCGACCGAGCGGTATGGACGCCAGCGCGCCGCGATCCGCTCCATCTCCTGTGGCGTCGCCGGGGCGGGCAGGTTCCAGTGGCGCTGCATCGCGCTCCGCAGGCCGTAATCGCCCGTCGAAAGGATATCCGGGCGGCCCAGCGCGAAGATCAGCACCATCTCCGCCGTCCACCGCCCGACACCCTTGATCGGCAGCAGCGCGGCGATGAACGTCTCGTCGTCGGCGTCCGCCAGGGCGATGGGGTCAATGCTGCCGTCCGTGAACCGGGCGGCGCAATCCTTGAGATACCCGACCTTGCGCCACGAAAGCCCGGCGGCTCGCAGATGCTCGTCCGGCACGGCGAGGGTCGCTGCGGGCGTCAGTGTGCCATCCGGCATGAGCGCCCGCACGCGCGACAGGACGGCCGCCGCCGCGTGGACGGAGATTTGCTGCCCGACAATCGCCCGTGCGACCGACCCGAACAGGTCCGGTTCGAGCGTCAGCGTGCAGGGGCTGTGCCGCGCGATGATTCGCGCGAGCGTTTCGTCCACGGCGGTGAGATGCGCGATAGCGGCGGCGTGCGGATTGGTGGCGGTCATACGATACCCCCGCGTGTAGTGAGACGGTGGGACGCAACACATTCCGGGTAAGGGAGCAGTACCGACGCGATGGGCGGATTGCTCACGGATTCCAGCGGCGAATATCTTCCGGCGTGCGCGTGCGGTACTCGTACGCATCAACCGGGTAGGGCGCGTTGGCCGCAACCGCATCGAGATCGAGTTCCACGCCAAGGCCGGGCGCGGTCGGCAGGGGGATGTATCCACCCTCCTGTTCCGCCGCCCCCGGCACAACCGCGTGGCGCGGCGCCGTGTCGCGCGGCATGTACTCAAGGAAGAGGAAGTTCGGCACAGTCGCCATCACATGGACATTCGCCATCTGCACGATCGGGCCGACCGAACCCGCGTGCGGCGCGACGCGCACCCCGGCGGCCTCGGCAATCGCCGCGATCTTCTTTAGCTCGGTGATCCCGCCGAGCCGCGTCGTTTCCGGCTGCACGAGCGCGACCGCGCCGGACTTGATGAGGTCGTACATTGCCCATTTGCTGTACAGCCGCTCCCCCGCCGCGAGCGGTACCGCTACCTTCGCGGCGACCGCAGCGAGGGCGTCGGTGTCGTCCGGGTGCGTCGGCTCCTCGAAAAAGGCGGGGCGGTACGCCTCCGCGTCGTGGGCGATGCGCACCGCCGCATGGACGGTAAACTCGCCGTGCCCGTGGAGGCCGATCTCGATGCCGTCGCCCACGGCGGCACGCAACTCGCCGAGTATTTGTGCGGACGGGTGGCACTTGAACGCCGTGAATCCCTCGGCGACGAGTTCCTGTGCCAGCGCCGGGGTGCTCGCGTGGCCGTAGACACGCACCCGGTCGCGCACCGCCCCACCGAGCAATTCGTACACCGGCACATTCAGCGCCTTGCCCTTGATGTCCCACAAGGCGATGTCAATCGCGCTCTGCACGCCGCCGCGCACCGCCCCCGTCTGGCCGTGGCTGTGCAGCGCGTCGTAGATCTTCAGCCACAGCCGCTCGGCGTGGAAGGGGTCTTCACCGATCAGCAGCGGCGCGATCTCCCGTACGCCGACCTCGACGACCTCCGGCCAACCGCCGCCCTCGCCGTAGCCGACGATGCCCGCGTCCGTATGCACCGCGACGAACAACCAGTTGCGACCGCGCGGTCGCTCCGTCACTCCGCCCGCATTCGCCCGCACGAGATACGTCCGTATGTCGGTGATCTTCACGCGCTCCCCCTGTCATTCGGATCGCCCAACTCCGTGCAACGACAACACGCGACGAAGCGATATATCGAGGCGATTGCGGGAGGATGATACGGTCTTCGCCCCGCGAGTGGCAAACAGCGCAGAGATTATGCGTTCTCGGGATCAACCTCACCCCCGACCCTCTCACTGCCCAGAGGGCGTCCGCGATGGTGATGGCAGTCTCCACTATCCCGAAAAGCGTACCGGGGTGGTCTCCACCGACGCCGGAGCGGCGCCGTCCACGATCCGAATGAGCGGCGCGTCTTGTGCAACACGGAGGAACGGGCGCCCCCTTTTTATGCGCGAGGACGAGAATTGCTTGACACTATCCCCACTGGCTGCTATTCTCCGTTCACATGCAGAAAACCTTTCTCACATAACGCGGCAGCTTTCCGCTCTGTGGAAAAGAACGTCACGGACATTCGGGGGCCTTTTCCTGCTATGGGTGCCTGTTTCGGCCTCCCCGCTGGCAATATCGGTGAACGGGAGCGGTGGATGGTGCAAGTGGCACGAATGACCGCGCAGGTCGCGCCGGGGCAGTCCATCGGCCGGGCGTTGCGTCTGCTGACCTGCTTCAGTGAGGCACGGCCGTCGCACACCCTCAGCGAATTGAGCCGCCAACTGGAACTCGCGCCGAGCACCGTTTCGCGCCTCCTTTCCGTGCTGGAGGAATACGGCTACGTGCGGCGCGTCAGCGGCAACGGTCACTACACCCTCGGCCTCGCACCGATTGCGCTGGCGAGCGTGGCGATTAGCCAGTCCGATCTCCGGCGGCAGTCGCTCCCCTTCCTCGAAATGCTCGCGGACATGTCCCACTACAACGCGAATCTCGCGGTGCTCTACGAGGGCGATGTCCTTTTCCTCGCCCGCGTGCCTGCCGCGAAGGAGTTGCGCGCCTACACGATCACCGGGACGCGCAACGCACCGCATAGCCATGCAGTGGGGAAAATCCTCCTTGCCGCGCTGCCGGAGGAAGCGGTGCGCGCGCGCTACTGCGACCGCCCGATGGAATCGGTCACGCCGCGAACGATCACGGCAATGGACGCGCTGCTCGCGGAACTCGCGCAGGTCCGCGCTCAGGGATATGCCGTGGACGATGAAGAATTTCTCACCGGTCGGGTGGCTGCCGCTGCGCCCGTACGAGACGAAATGGGGCAGACGATCGCGGCAATCAGCCTTTCCGCTATCCCTGCGTCGCGCACAGCGGAGGAGTTTGCGCAGGCGGTCCGGCTCGTCAAGCAGTTCGCGACGCATATCTCGCGCACGTTTGGCGCGACCGGATGATGCAGGATGCGGTAGCGTAGGCTTCAGCCTGCGTTCCCATACTGTACTGGGATAGAGACGACTTCGGGTAACAGGATTCAATCGGCAGCGTCGCACACTGGGAAGGAAGATCGGATGAACCAGCACACGACAGCGATGGAAGCGATCACCCACACATTAACGGCGGCGCGGTACACGCGGCGGCGGCTCCTCGGCATGACGGCGGCGGGCGCGGGCGGCGCGATCCTCGCGGCGTGCGGCGGTGGCTCCAGCGCGCCGGCCACCCCTGCTGCCACGAGCACCGGCGGTGCGAAGGTTATCATCACCACGCCGACAAGCGGGGCCGCTCCGGCGAGTGGCAGCGCGGCAGCGAGTGGCAGCGGCACGAGTGCGGCTGCGCCCGCCGGGAGCGCGAGTGCGAGTACGTCAGGGCGGCAAGGCTTAAAGGGCAAAGTGACAATCGCCCGGCAGCCCGCCTCGCCGCTCTCGACCGGCAAGGACGACCCCGGCAACATCGTCTTCCAGCAACTGATTGACCGCTATGTCAAGGAGCATCCCGGCGTCACGATGGAGTGGGTTCGCGTGCCGGGATCGAGCTTCGACGAACTGACGCAGTGGATCACGACACGGATCTCCTCGAAGAACCTCCCGATCCTTTCCGGCCACTTCTACAGCACGACGAGTGCGCAAGAAGCCTCCAACACCTCGCCATGGATCCCGATGACGCCCTACCTGGAAAAGAATAGCGCCTACACCGGCAAACCGTGGAAGCAGGATTTTCCCGAAGGCGCGCTCGCCTATATCCAGGGGTCGCTCAAGCAGTTGTACTACGTCACGCTCAATGCCTATAAAGCAGCATGGCTTTACAACAAACCCCTCTGGAACAAGGCGGGGCTGACCGAGGCGGACGAGCCGAAGACCTGGGTTGATTTCTTCAAGGTGCTCGACAAACTGAAGGCGAGCGGCGCTATCCCGATCGCACGCGTGGGCGATGCCTTTGCCCTCTCGCATACCTATCAGTTGATGACCTCTTCGCTCGGTCGGAAGGACTGGCTGGCGATGACGGGCGGTCAACTTTTCGCCTCCGACCCGGCGCGCTTCGGGGCAGTCTGCTCCGGCAAGTGGAAGATGGACACGCCGTGGAACCGTAAGGCGGCGGAAGTGACCAAGCAACTCTTCCAGTACTGGCCACCGGGCAGCACGGCGCTCAAGGCTGCCGACATCGAGCAACTCTGGCTCACACAGAAAGCCGTGCTCTGGCAAGGAACACCGACCACGCAGGGGCAGACGATCCTGCGCCGCCTCGATGAAAACAAGGCGGAGGGTTTGCAGTCGTTCGACGTGGGCGCCTTCCCGACGCCGCAGCCGGACGCCGAGACGTTCGGGGCGGACCTCGTCAAGGATGCCGCGCCGATCGCGGACGACGGCGAGCGCGGCCTCGGCTATCAGATCGCGGTGCCCGATCTCCGCCAGGACAAGGACCCGGACGCGGAAGCGATCGCGATTGATTTCCTGCAATGGATGACGACGCCCGAGATTCAGGCGATCTATGTCAAGCCGTCGTACGACTTGCCGATCAACCCGAACGTCACGCTCGATGACCCCCGGCTCGCGCTCTTCTACAAGAACAAGAACCAGCTCTTCCCGGCCTCCTTCTTCTACGGCAACCGCCCGGACTGGATCCCGAACTTCCAGGCATACCT
>JALYXG010000331.1 GCA_030947205.1 Chloroflexota bacterium | reverse complement strand
GTAGAGCACTTGGGCATCCTCGTCGCGCCATCTGCGCAGCACGAGACGCTCGCTTTTCCATTCGGCGGGCAGACCACAGAGCAGCGGTCGTGTAATCGCCATCGCACCCTCCGGTAACGGTTTGGTGGCACAAGGTTTTCAACCTGTGATCTTGGCATGCCGCCCGGAGGGCACCCGGAAACCTGCCCCACCCGATTACCTGGTTAAGTTGGTAACGTTCATCAGCCTGCGTCCCGGTGTTGCCCCCGCAGGCTGGAAATCTGCCCAGAGGACGCCCGGCTACTGGGTCGGGACGCAGGCTGAAGCCTACGCTACCATGTTAATCTGCCGGGACGAGTTCAGCGGCATTCTCCGCCTCACGCTCGCGGACGACGGTGTCAATCTCATCGCAGATTGCGCGGAACAGGTCGGGTTCGGCGACGGTGCGGACGATCTCGCCGTGCCGGAAAATGACACCCTTGTCGCGGCCACCGGCGACCCCAACATCGGCGTCGCGCGCCTCGCCGGGGCCGTTGACGACGCAGCCCATCACCGCGACCTTGATCGGCGTCTGGATATTCTTGATGTACTCATCCACCTCGGCGGCGAGTTTCAGGACGTTGATCTCGACCCGCCCGCAGGATGGGCAGGCGACGAGCGTCGTCCCTTTTTGGCGCAAATCGAGGCTCTTGAGGATTTCGTAGGCGGTGTAGACCTCCTCGACCGGGTTGTCGGCGAGCGAGACGCGGATCGTGTCGCCGATCCCCTCGTTGAGCAGGATGCCCATGCCGACCGCCGAGCGGATCGAACCCGCCCGCGCCGTGCCCGCTTCCGTGACGCCGAGGTGGAGCGAGTAGTCGCATCGCTCGGCCATCAGGCGGTACGCGGCGACCATCGTCGGCACATCGAACGCTTTGAGCGAAATACAGATGTCGCGAAAGTCGAGTTCTTCGAGGATGCGGATGTGCCCAAAGGCGACGTCCACCATCCGCTCGGGGTCGGTCATCGTTTCCTGGCCCGGCTGCACGGGCGGCAGGGAGCCGTGATTGACGCCGATGCGGATCGGCACGCCTTTGGCTTGCGCGAGTTTGACGACTTCCTCGACCTGCGACCGCTTGCGGATATTGCCGGGGTTGAGGCGCAACTTCGCGACACCGGCATTGAGCGCGGCAATCGCCATCTGATAGTGGAAGTGGATGTCCGCGACGATTGGCACGGGCGAGCGCGCGACGATCTCCGGCATCACCGCTGCTGCCTCTTTGTCCGGCACGGCGACGCGGACAACCTCGCAGCCATTCGAGGCGAGGTCATAGATCTGCTTGATCGTCGTTTCCTTGTCGCTCGTGTCGGTCGAGCACATGGACTGGACGACGACAGGCGCGCCGCCGCCGATCTGGATGGTGTTGCCCTTGCGATCATTGAGGAAGATCGGGCGGCTGAAGCGACGATTGGAAAGGGGCACGAGGGTTTCGAGCACGGTGCGGCTCCTATTTGGCGCGCATTAGCGCGGTAGGATCGAACGACCATCAATGATGCGTTGGATGTCCAGGAAGGCGACGAGAACGAAGATCGTTAAGAGTACGGCCATGCCGATCAGGTGGACCATCCCCTCACGCTCCGGCGGCACCCGCTTGCCGCGCCGCACCCATTCGATCAGGACGAAGAGCAACCGCCCGCCATCGAGCGCGGGGATCGGCAGCAGGTTGAGGATGCCGAGATTGATCGAGATGAATGCGGTGATATTCAGGATGACGACCCAGATGGGGATCGTCGCCTGCTGGACGACTTCGCCGACGACCTGCGCGATGCCGACCGGGCCGGTGAGGTTGTCCACGCCGCCCGGTTGTCGCCCGCGTACGAGGCGCGTGAGGCCGGCGTAGGTGTCGCCGATACCGCGCATCGTCTCACCGAAGCCATCGGGAATCGCCCGCCAGACCGGCTCGCGCACGACAACGGCCTGCGCCGACACGCGGATACCCGTCGAGCCTTGGCCGTTGGGCGTCTGCTCGGGCGGTCGCGGCGTGATCGTCGTCGCGATCGGCTGCCCGTTGCGGCGCAACTCGACCTGAACGGGCGTCCCCGCCGCCGCCTTGATCGCGTCGGACAAATCCTGCTGCGAGGTGATCTCATGCCCGCCGATGCGGACAAACTGGTCGCCCCCCTGCCACCCCGCCGCCTGCGCGGGCGTGCCCGCGACGACATCGCCGATGGAGACGATCTCCTTGTCGCTCGGCGCGCCGTGGAAGGTGAAGATGATGGCGAACAAAACCGCCGCGAAGATGAAGTTGAAGACGATCCCGGCGATCAGGATGATTGCGCGCGCGTAGGCGGGCTTGGTCTGGAACGAGTCCGGCGACTCGCCGCTCGTGTTCTCGTCCTTCATCCGGGCGAAGCCGCCGAGCGGGATCGCGTTCAGCGACCAGAGGGTGCCCTTCCACCGCCGTCCGATGATGCGCGGCGGCAAGCCGATGCCGAATTCCTCCACTTCCACGCCGAAAAACCGTGCCGCAAAAAAATGGCCGAACTCATGGACGGTGACGAGCACCGCCAGAATCGGCACGATGAGAAGCCACGCAAAATTGCCCACGCAGTGTCCTCGCAATGATCGTGAACCGCACC
>JALYXG010000323.1 GCA_030947205.1 Chloroflexota bacterium | reverse complement strand
ACGGCAATGCTCTGGTTCGAGATCAGATTTCTGCACCTCTAGCACGTCATCACAGGAGATGGAAGCGTCAAAAGCCGATAGATCGTCGCCGCCGTGGGAGTGGGTAGCACGGGCTTTCCAGCCTGCGAGCGGGACGCAGGCTGGAAAGCCTGCGCTACCCAAATCGGTCGCTCATGGCAAACCGACCGGCTTTTGGACGCTTCCGCGACAATGAAGGGGAACGATCGGTCGTGAAAATCCACTTCATGTTCTATGATACGACGCTCGTGGCGCTCCCGCAGGAGCGCTCGCCGTGCTGGTACGCGCATCGCACGCCACGAGGCGCATCGGATTCTCCATTATGCCGCGTGAAGCAGGCAGAAGAGGCGAGGTGACGATGGTTCGGCGACTGTGGCAGCGTTTCCGCAAGTCAGCAGCCGACGCGGCCCCGACCGCTGCGGCCCAACCGACCGCGCCGCCGAGCACGGGCGCCTCGTCCGTCGCCCCCGACGATCTCGCCAACCCGGCCATCGAGCGATTGGCGGAGGACGAGGCGCTGCGCGGTGACCTGACTGACGACGGCTACGTGCCGCTCCAGAACTGGGCGTTCGCACGTCTGCAACGGATTGCGCATGAGGCTGTCCACCACCCGGACCCGCAGGCGGCGATGGACGGCTACACGGCGCAAATCCGCGCGTTCGTGCAGGCAGCGGTGCAGTCCGCCGAAAGCGGCGCCCTCGGCGACCTGCCCGCGCACGTCAAGCCTCGCGTCGTCCTCCAGAAGGATGTCCCCGCTGTCGTGGCTGCATTGCGCACGATCACGTTTTCCAAGGATGCCGACGCCAATGCACAAGCGATCGCGAAAGCGGTCGCCATCGAAGGGAGCGCCGCGTGAGCCGCCGCACTATTGCCTTTATCAGTGTCGCAGTCGTCGTCGTGCTGATACTCGGCATTAGCATCTTCGCGCTCACGCGACGCCATAGCACGCAAACGACGACCGAAAGCGAGTCAAGCGTTTCCCGTGCGCCCGCCGGCGCGAAACCGCCGGGACCGGTGACGGGGATCGGTAGCGGCGGCACGACGAGCGGCGCGTGGTACGAACTTTACTTCACCGCGCCTGTCTACCCCGATAACCCCGCGAACCACAAAGACGGCCTCGATACCCATCTCGTCGCGCTAATGGATAAGGCGACGAAGACGATGGATGTCGCCGACTACGACTTCGACCTCGCCAATGTCACGGACGCAATGGTGCGGGCGAAAACGCGTGGCGTCGTCGTGCGCATGGTAACGGACACCGATACGCTGACCAACAAGGACAAGGATATTCAGGGCGCATTCGGCAAACTGAAGGGAGCGACGATCCCCATTGTGGACGACCAGCGCGGCCCGATCATGCACAACAAATTCACCGTTGTGGATACTGAGTGGGTTGAAACCGGCTCGTGGAATTACACGGACGGCGACACCTATCACCTGAACAATAACCAGATCATCATGCACAACGCGCAACTGGCGCAGAACTACACCGCCGAGTTCAACAAGATGTTCGAGAAGCGCACCTTCGGGCCGAACAAGGCGAAGGGCGTCCCGAACCCGGTCGTGAATATCGAGGGGACGCGGATCGAAAACTATTTCGCCGCCGAGGATGACACAATCGGCAACATCGTCCGCACAGTGAACGGGGCGAAGCAGAGCGTCTACTTCCTTGCCTTCTCGTTCACGCAGGACGACATCGGTAACGCGATCATCGCCAAACAAAAGGCGGGCCTGAACGTCGGCGGCGTCTTCGAGACGACCGGCTCGCAGGTGCCGACGAGCGAGTACGGCAAGATGAAGGCGGCGGGACTGGATGTGTACACGGACGGCAACCCGTGGGTAATGCACCACAAAGTGATCGTCATTGACGACCACATCACCATCTTCGGCTCGTTCAACTTTTCCGACAACGCCGCACACAGCAACGACGAAAACCTGCTGATCGTGGACAACCCGGAGATCGCCAAAGCCTTCAAAACGGAGTACGACCGCGTCCTCGCCCTCGCCAGGAACCCGCCCGCGAAGAAGAAATAGGCTCGCGCCCTCCGACGATTTTTCTTGCGCTATGGCAAAGATATTGGCATGATGCGCGTGATTTGCTACTTAACGCTGTGCGAACAACGCGCGAGGAGGAATAGCGATGCAATCAGCCAGTTCCCTGCACCCGACCTCACCGGCGACGGAAGGCCCCGATCCCGCGATCAGCACGGACGCTGAGATCGGCGCGCTCACCCGCCTGCGGCTTGGCACGAACACTATCCGGGCGCTGATTATCAACGATAAGCCGATCGTCGCACTATCGGAGGGCGGGTTGTATGTTGATCCGCGCTACGCCCCGGTGCTTACCTATGTCGTCGCGCGCGATACGGCATACGTCGTCGGCACGATCGAGGTGAATAGCGTGGACATCGTCATTAGCCCGGACGGCATCACGATCTCCGGTGTCGGCAAAGTTGCCGGTGAGGAACTGACCGAGCTGCGACTGACGATTGACGAAAATGCGCGCGTGCGCGTCGAGGCGTATTGATCGGATGACCAAGGAACTGGTATCTTGTGGCGGGTTTGGAAATGAGTGGAATTTGATGGGTCAGTGGTGGTAGCGGGAAGTGGAATGTGAGCACATCGTCCTACCGTCCAACGCAAACACCCCCACCCCGGCAGGAAGTCGTTCCCCCCATGCCGCGCGCCTCGAAAGGGCGCGTCATGCGACGGGGCGTCCGGCGATTCTTCCCGTCGGTCGGGGCGGCGCTGCGGACAATCTTCAGCGGGCGGCCGCTGATTGTCGTCGTGCTGATCGTGTCGCTGGCGCTGATGGGTTGGCTACTCTACGACCGAATGGTTACACCCGCCGCGTCGTCGGTCTCGCGCGGCGGGGGAATCGCGGTGCGGCTGCCCGAGCCGCCCGTCATCCAGCAGTATCTCGCGGCGGTGCAGAAGGGCGACGCCGACGCGGTCTGGAACACCCTGAACCCGTCGGAGAAGGCGCGGCGGATCACGCGTGGCGAGGACAAGCGGGTGCTCGCCCAAGTCCTACAAATCGAGCAGCAGGCGAAGGCCTATACGGCCTTCCACTACACCGGCAGTTATCGGGAATCGAGCAGCAGCGCGACCGCGCTCTATTTCTATGTCGGCGACACCGGTAGCGGGCAGCAGCAACGGAACGTGCCACTCGTGTTCGCCGTTGATGTGAACGGCATGATTGTCGAGGTGGAGGATACGCTGTACGCCGCCGCACTCGCGCAGATCAAGGCTGGCCCGTAACAGGCGATCATCTCGCTATCCCGTCGCGTCTCTCCCTGGAACAGCAGTCCGTGCCCGCGCGATGGCGGCGAATGCGTCGAGCGCGGCCCGATGCCGCTCGCGCGACCACGCGATCTCTTCGACGGTGGGAGCATGATGCGCGGTCACGAGGCGGGTGTCGCTGTCGTCCGGCGGATACGCGGGCGCGCAGATGAAGAGGACGCGCGCCTCCTCCGGCCCGGCGTTCGCGAAGGCGAGCGTTTGACGGGGCAGGGTGACGAAGGCATCGCCCGGTATCGCCGCGAACGTCGCCGCGTTCCCTGCATCGGCGTCCCAGGTCGTGACAGCGATGCGGCCGGCAAGCACGTACGTGATTTGTTCCAGCGCGCCGTGCAGGTGGATCGGATACGGTTCCGGGCGGGGCGGGATGCGCCCCTCGACGAACGAAAGGTGCGCGAGGCCGGGAAGCGCGAACGGCAGGATCGTAATGCCGTCTGGCGCGTGAAAGGCATGTCCGTCGTCCGCGCGGCTCGCGCCGCTCACGGGATTGTCAGGACGATTTTGCCGAACTGCTCCGCCGTTTCCAATCGCGCGAACGCCGCGCCGACCTCCGCGAGTGGGTACGTGCGATCAATGATCGGGTGGAGGCTGTGCGCGCGATAGAGTTCCAGGAGGCCGGTGAAATCCATTGCGCTGCCCATCGTCGTGCCGAGGATGCTCGCCTGCTTCCAGAACAATTCGCGGATATTGATCGTCGGGGTGCCGCCGGTCGTCGTGCTGAACGTGACGATCCGCCCGCCCGCTTTGACGGCGGTGATGCTCCCCGCAAAGGTCGCCTGCCCGACGCTTTCGAACACGATATCCGCCCCTTCGCCCTCGGTCGCTCCCTTGACGGCTTCGAGCCAGTCCGTTTGCGCGTAGTTGATCGTCACGGCGGCGCCGAGTTCCTTTGCGCGCGCCAGTTTGGCATCGCTGCTGCTCGTGACGATAGCGCGCGCCCCCTTCGCGACGACGATCTGCAGCGCGGCGAGCGCCACTGCCCCGCCGATGCCGTGGATCAGCACGCTCTCGCCCGCCTGCAACCCGGCGCGCGGGATGAGCGCGCGGTAGGCGGTGAGGCCGGCAAGCGGGAGCGCCGCCGCTTCCTCCCATGAAAGGTGATCCGGCTTGCGGCGGACATTTTCGAGCGGCAGCGCGATGTACTGCGCGAAGGTGCCGTTATCCGCGCCGCCGAGCACCTCGAAGCCGGGACCGGGCGCGCTCTCCTTGTTGCCCCAGCGCATCGAGGGATAGACGAGCACCTGATCGCCGACGCCCGCCTCGCGCACGCCGGGACCGATCGCCTCGATCGTCCCCGCGCCGTCCGAACCGAGGACAAAGGTGTGTCCCGTCGGCGTCCGCCCCCCTTGCAGCAGATACAGGTCGCGGTGATTGAGCGCCGCCGCCTGCAAGCGCACCAATACCTCGCCTGGGGCCAACTCCGGTTCCGCGATCTCAATCGGCTTCAGGTCATTCGGTGCAATGGGTGGCGTGATTTGTACTGCGAGCATGTGCTGTCCCTTTCATTCAGTCCGGTGGCCGATTGTATCCACGAGCGTACCACACTCCAGTTCACGGCGCGTCTCGGCATCCGGTGCGGATGCTGTATACTCCGTTGTATACACGGCCCGTAACAAGGAAGGGCATGGTTGGCTACATCGCACTTGATTCGTATTCCAGAAGTGATCTGTGAGCAGTTGCAGGCACTCGCGGAAGAATCGGGGGTGCCGCTCGGCGTGGTCGTCCAGCGGCTCGTCGAGCAGGGAGAGGGGCGGCGGTATTGGGCGTAGTTCGATGCGGACTACGCCGCCCTCCGCGCCGATCCGGCTGCCGATGCTGAAGAGCGGCAGGAACGCGCGTTGTGGGACACTGCGTTCATGGATGGTCTGGAAGAGTATCCGTACGAGGACGAACGGCTCACATAGCAGCGCGATCATCATGCAGGATAATTCCGCCGTACCGCTGCGGGGCGAGATCTGGCCGGCGGACTTTGATCCGGTTCGGGGGCATGAACAAGCGGGGATGCGCCCGTGTTTGATTGTCTCGGTCAATCCCTTCAATCGGAGTCGCGCGGCGCTCGTGATCGGTCTCCCGCTCACCACTGTCCAGTGACAGATCATCAGCCATGTGCCCATCCTCCCAACGGAAGGCGGTGTTCGGCGGCCGAGTGCCGTGATGTGCGAGCAGATTCGTGTGCTTTCACGCGACCGCCTCAATCAGCGTTGGGGGCGCGTGAGCCTCCAAACGATGCTGAGCGTCGAGGTGCAACTGCGACGCATCCAAGGGTTGTAGCGCAAACGGTGCAACAAACGAAACGCCTAGTGGATCGTCACAGGGCATTTGACAAATACCGATGGAGCAGGCTTCAGCCTGCAATCCCCGGTCGGCAGGCTGAAGCCTGCTCCACCAATACCTACCAAATCGTCTATGACAGGCCACTAGCCCTCGACGGAACGCCATGATCGTTAATCCGGTTCGATATGATCGCACACGGTCTGCATGGCATGATCCGGTAGGGAGAGGGCGACGAACGAAGGTAGGCCGAGCCGTTTCCAGAACGGGAACGGTTCCAACCCGGCGCGGCGTGCAACCAAGAGCGTGATCACCGTTCCATGTGCAACGACCATAATGTTCCTGGCCGAATGCCGCGCGCAGACGGCTTCGACCGCCGCAGCGAACCGGGCGTGCGCCTCGTCCGCCGTCTCGTTGCCCATGATGCGCCGGTTCGGCTCCGGTCGCACAGTCGCCTGCGAACGGGCAAACGGCGCGGCATTGTGCGAAAGGACGAGAACGCGCCGCGATTTTCGTCATGCCATCGTCCAGATCGCCAAAAAGCGGGCCGCGACCTCTGGATGGTGTACGTAGAGCGGCGGGCAGCATAGCGGGTACCATTGGCATATTGGCCACGTTGCGCGCTCGCTGGGGTAATTTGCCGGATGGGAAGCACGACGACATTGATGCCACTCGCGATCCTGCTCGTCGCGGCGAAACTCGCCGGGGCGGTCAGCGCGCGGTTTGGCCTGCCGTCGGTCGTCGGGAAAATCCTCGTCGGCGTGCTACTCGGCCCCTCGGTCTTCGGTCTGTTCCGCACGGATGCGCTGCTTTCCAGCGTCGCATCGGTCGGCGTTATCCTGCTGATGTTCATGGCGGGGGTAGAGACGGACCTCGTGCAGATGCGGCAGGTGGGCGTCACCGCGCTGCTTGTCGCGTGTGGCGGTGTGCTCGTGCCGATGGTCGGTGGCATCGCGCTGATGCGGGCATGGGGCTACGCATGGTCTACGAGTGTCTTCGTTGGGGTCGTCCTGACGGCGACGAGCGTCAGCGTCACGGCCCAGACCTTGAAGGAACTCGGTCGCCTGCGCTCGCGCGTCGGCACGGTGATCCTCGGCGCGGCGGTGATTGACGATGTGCTCGGTATCATCCTGCTTTCGGTCGTGATTGGCTTGGAGGGGGGCGGCAATCCCCTTCGGCCGCTCCTTTCGATGGGCCTCTTCTTCATCATCGCCTTTGCCCTCGGCGAGTGGGTGATGCCGCACCTTTTCCGCCATCTGAGTGGCCTGAAAAGCCGGGAAGCGTCGCTCGCCCTCGTCCTCGCGCTGATAATCGTGGCAGCGTGGGCGGCGGAATCGTTCGGCAAGGTCGCGGCGATCACGGGCGCCTACCTTTTCGGTCTTGCCGTCGCGCGGCACCCGGCGGAGGAGCGGGAGCGGATTACCTACGGCATAGACCTCGTCGGCTACGGCCTCTTCGTGCCGATCTTCTTCGTCGTCGTCGGGTTGGAGGCGAATGGCAGCGCCCTCGTCGCCGCGCCGCTCTTCACCGCGCTCCTGATCGCCATCGCCGTGTTGACCAAGGCGGTCGGCGCATTCGCGGGCGGGATTGCCGGGCGCTTGCCGATGTCGGAAGCGTTCACGGTCGGGGTCGGGATGGTGACGCGGGGCGAAGTCGCGCTCGTCGTCGCGACGCTCGGCAAAGAGGCGGGCATCCTCGATGGGCAACTGTTCGCGGCATCGCTGGCGATGGTTTTGCTGACGACGATTGCCACGCCCGTCCTGCTCTGGTTTGTCGCCGCTCCGCATGTTGCTGCGCCGGTCATCCCGCAGCCCGCCTATGCCGTGTCCGCGAGCGGGCAAGAAACGCGGAGGCAAGCGGCATGACGACGTACTGCCACCGCTGCGGCGCGCCGCTCCTGCCCGCCGCTGCCTTCTGCCATACTTGTGGCGGGGCAGTACCGGCGGGAGTACGAGATGAGATGCACATCACGCCGTACGCCCGCGCCGCCGCGCTGGCGCGGATCGGCCATCTCGACCAGGCAATTGCCGCGTACGGCGACATTATCGCTCATGAACCGACCGACGCCGGTGCCTATGTCGCGCTCGCCACGCTGCGCATCGCCACGCTGCGTGCGGAGGAGGCGGAAGGGTTGCTGCGGGATGCGCTCGCGCTCGATGCACGATGCGCCGTCGCCTGGGCATATCTCGGCGCGCTGCTGCTCGAACGATCCGCCATCGCCGAGTCGGAGGATGCCTTCGCGCACGCCCTTGCCCACGGCTCCGAGGACTTCCTCGTCCGGCTGAAGCGTGGGGAGGCGATGCTCCGCCTCGGGCGCACGTTCGACGCGCTCGACGAACTGACACATGCGGTTCTGCTCGACGCGCCGGACAAGCCGACAGCAGTGTACGCCCGCAACTTGCTCAACGCGACCCGCGCGCAGGCCGCTCGCAGCGCACCCCGCCTCGT
>JALYXG010000307.1 GCA_030947205.1 Chloroflexota bacterium | reverse complement strand
TTGACACCTGATCCTCGACCGACCGGGTTGCGGCGGAGTATAACACAGCGACTCGTTACTGGTTTCTGCTACCATGTGCGCGAATGCTCGTGGATGCGGTATGGAAATGAGGAAGATGTGGAAGATTACAAGGACTTGTTGATCCAGATCATGCGACTCGCGGATCGGGTGACGCTCGCGCGGCTGGGATTGCTGACGGAGATCGTCGTGGATGGCGACGATGCGAAGGCGGGCGGGATGAAGTTCACGCCAGGGACGAGCGATGAATGGGAAAAGTACCCGGCATACTTCCGCCAAACCTTCGGCTACATCGCCGCGTCGGTGCGCGACGGCTATGCCACGCTTGACAGCCCGGCCCGCCCGGTCGAGGTCGAATAGGTTCTGGGAGATCGAACCACCAAGACACCAAGACACCAAGAGAAACAAAGACAAGGGCTTTCTCTACGTCTCTTTCTTGGTGTTCTTGGTGGTTCGATATTAATTGTCGCATAAGAAGACTTAAGCGACAACGATGCGCGTTCGAGATTGACGTTCGTTCCCTTCCGGCGAATATGCGGATTATTGGGATGGCGCAATATCCTCACATTCGTCTCACCTAGTTGACAGAAGATCGTAACCGCACGTACAATGTGACGCATATGCTTCGTCCGTACAAGCGTCCTACAGCGCTTGCGTGTCGTTAAGGATTTGGGGAGGAACGTTCAGATGGCCGACGCGTCACCGTTTCAAGAGACGATTGACAAGACGCTCCGTCTTGTCTACAGCCAGATGCACCGCTATCACCTGAAACTGTTCGGCAAGGCACCGGACGCGGTCTCGGTCGATGGGCTGCGGGAAGGCCCGCTCGGCAAGGACCTGTATCATCTTGGTCGGTTGGCGCGTGGCGAGGAGCAGGCGGATCAGGACGAGGTCTTCCGCGCCGTCAATTCCGTGCTCGAATTGCTCTTCTGGCCCGCCGGCGAGGATCAGTATCAGGTGCCCCGGTCCTTCTGGGAAGAGCCGCTCGGCAAAATGCTCTCGCAAGCGAAGTTGCGCGCGGTGGATGCGAGCGAACTGATGAGCATCGGCAATGCGGCGCAGAAACTTGGTGTCACCCGCCCGACAGTGTATCGGTGGATGGACGACCGCGTACTCAACTACGTGCGCGATGAGATGAGTGGCCGGACGTTCGTCTTCCGCCACGACGTTGACCAACTCAGCGAGGAAGCCGCGAATATCGCCCACGACCAAATCCTCCCGCGTAGCGCGGATAATGGCTACAGTCGGATGGAGCGGGACGAGATACAGTAACCGAGTAGCCAGCAGCCAGTAGTCGGTAGTCAGAACGAAACAGAAAGCAAAAAGCGGAGCCTTCTCATGCAGGCTCCGCTTTTTCGCTTCAGACTACTGACTACCGACTATTGGCTACTTTCCCCTACTCGACGGGTACGAGTTGCGTAACGCCGGGTACCTGCTGACGCAGGAATCGTTCGATGCCGTAGGTCAGCGTCATCGTGGACATCGGGCAGCCGCCGCAGGCGCCGTGGAGGCGCACCATCACGACACCGTCCTCGGTCACTTCCACCAATTCGAGGTCGCCACCATCGGCCTGTAACGCCGGTCGCACCTTGTTCAGCGCAACCAACACCTGGTCTTTCATGTGATGCTCCTTTTCGGGGTACCAAGGCCCCGACCTGTCGGCGCGCAAACGGCCACCAACGCATTCATCCTACGTTTCCTCGCCCGGCACGTCAAGCGCATCGCGCCGGTTCCGCCGCCGGTCAAGATACCCCTGCAAGATCAGGGCGGCGGCGCGCGCATCAAGGGTTGTTCGACCTTGTTTCTCGCGACGCACCCCGCGAGACCGGCCACGTTCCTCCTGAAAGGTACGGGTTGCTTGCGCGGTTGTGAGACGCTCATCAATCACCGATACGTAGACTTTCAGCGGTTCGAGCGCCGCGCGCAACCGGGCAACGAATTGCTCCGTCCCTAGTGCTTGAACGCCGCGCTCGCCCTTCATATTCCTCGGCAGGCCGACCACCACACGCCGCGCTTCGTACCGACGCACCAATGCGACGATGGCGCGGATCGCCTCGTCCGTACCTTCATCGCGCTGCGCGACGAGGATCGTCGTTTCCGGTGACGCGATGATTTGCAGTTCGTCGCTCACCGCCACGCCGATGCGATGCGTCCCAACATCCAGACCGATCAGGCGCTCCGCGCTCATGGTTGCGGGCCGATGTGCAGATGAATGTGTGACGCGGTGCGCGGCATCCGCTCGCGCACGATCTTTGGCAACCACGATGGGCCATAGCGAACAGCGTGCGCGCCGAAGCGCGGGTCTCTTGCCAGGATTTGCTCGGTTTCCTCCGCGCTGCGAGAAACGAGCGCGGCGCGGAGGTTGGTCAGGTCGGCATCCGTCACGACCGCTCGTGTCCGCCCCGTAACCGACGCGAAATAGCGCACGAGTGGACCTTGCACATCCACAAAGGTCGGTTTCGCTTTGACAACCGTTTCGGGCAGCACCTGTCGGGCGCCGCCATCCGCAGCGCCCGTCTCGCGCACCGCCTCGGTCAGCCGCCGGTCTATCAGGGCGTCGAACGCGCTGTTCTGATAGACCGGCACTTGCGCGGAGATGGCGAGGCGGACATGGACACTCTCCGCCTGTGTGCCGCTCGGCGGCTGCGCCGTGGTCGTCGGCGTGCGGAGTACCACATAGTCGTTGAGGGCCGTCGCCCTATCCGGCAATGCCGCATTGACATCGGTGAGGGCATGGAGCCGAACATCGCGCTCCAAACGGGCGCGCAGGCCGGCGATGTCGTCGTCGGTGACCATCGGCACCTGCTTTTCCGTGCCACCCGTGATCTCGCCGCTGATGTACGTGACATTGTCCGTGTAGCGTGCTGAAAACCCGGCGCCGAGGTTGCCGAGCGGGCCGGGCTGCGACGCCTGCACCTTGCCGCTCACCTCCCCCAGTTGGCCGCGTACGAAATTCAGCCCCGGCACGACGATGTCGCTTTGCAGCACGTAGGAAACGTCTTTTGACCCCTTGAACGCCGTGCCCGCTTTGATCGCTGTCGCCCCGTCGGC
>JALYXG010000303.1 GCA_030947205.1 Chloroflexota bacterium | reverse complement strand
CCTGGCTGCCTTTCAGCCCTGGCTTGTTCCACGTTTCTTGATTGCGCCCGTGAAAACGGATGATTGCCAACGCCGGGTTCGTCACTGCTACCAGCGGTGGCACGCTGTTCGATTCGCCCTGCGGCTCGTCCACAATCGTGTAGGCCATCTGCAAGTCGCGCAGCGTCTCGTACGTCCGCTCTCGCTCCTGCAGCGCCAGCCACGAGCGGTGGCGGAACTCGATCGCCAGCAGGTCATCCGGGAACATCTCGCGCACCTGCGACAGGTAGGTGCGGGTTCGATCCGTCGCGACGAACCACGGCGGGAATTGGAAATGGAGAGCGCGCAGTTTGCCCGCTTCGCGCAGCGGTTCAATCGCGCCGCTGAACCGCTCGACGATCTCGCGTGTCGGCGCTACCGTTTGCCCTTGTGCATCCCGCTCATGGAGCGTCAGCGCTTTGTACGCCTTGACGTTGAAGACGAAATTGTCAGGCGTCGCGTCCGCCCATTTGGCGAAATTTCGCTCGCTTTGTAGCGCGTAGAAGGTGCTGTCCACCTCGACAATCGGGAAGAAACGCGCGTAATACGCGAGGCGGTCGCCGGGCTTTACTCCCGACGGGTAGAAACCAAGATGATCCGACCAGTTGCAGGTACCGACGAGGATGTTGTCTGCCATCTTCCCGTGCCTTGACGCGTGTGCGATACTCACCGTGTTGGGCATTGCATATCTCGAAGGAATGTACCATGTATCTGGCGCACGCCCACAACCGACCTCAATTATACTGCACGATCCCTGCCGCGTCCGCCCAAAGCGAACTGCGCGACGGGTCGGGCGATGGCGGCCTCCCCGCACCGTCCCGGCAGGGGCGGCTGCTTCCGGTGCGCTGATTATCCGCAAACCCCCGCTGACCCCTGCCTGTCTAAAGTGCCGAGTGCTGAGTACTGAGTACTGAGCGCGCAGGTGACTGTGCGCTGTCTGCCGTTCGCCGACAACGGAAAGGGAGATCATTGTGGCATCGAATTTTATCGAAGAACCTGTAGATGTGGACGATGACCAGTTTGACCGCTGGTATGTGGACGTAATCAAACGTGCAGGGATGATGGACAACTCGCCCGTCGCCGGATGCCGCGTTTTCAAGCCGTACGGCTACGGGCTGTGGGAAAACATGCAGCGCAGGCTCGATGACCAGTTCAAGGAGACGGGCGTTGAGAATGCGTATTTCCCCATGTTCATTCCCGAATCCATGCTTGCCAAGGAGGCGGAGCATATCGAGGGCTTCGCTCCCGAAGTAGCCTGGGTGACGATGGGTGGGAACAAGCAACTCGAGGAACGGCTCGCCGTCCGCCCGTCGTCGGAATCCATCATCTGCCCGATCTTTGCGGAGTGGGTGCAGAGTTATCGTGATCTGCCCATCCTCATTAACCAATGGTGCTCCGTCGTGCGCTGGGAGGAGCGGCCCCGGTCGTTTCTCCGAACGCGCGAATTCCTCTGGCAGGAGGGGCACACCGCGCACGCGACCGCCGAGGAGGCCGAAGAGCGCGCCCTGATGATGATTGATGTCTACAATGACTTCTACACGAACGAATTGGCGATCCCCTCGGTGATGGGGCGCAAGAGTGACTCCGAGCGGTTCGCGGGCGCGCTGCGCACCTACACGCTCGAAGCGATGATGCGCGGCAAGAAGTGGGCGCTTCAATCCTGCACATCGCACAACCTCGGCGACCATTTCGGTAAGTCGTTCAACATCCAGTTTCTCGCGCCCTCCGGCGAGCGCGAGTATGCGTGGAACACCTCGTGGGGCCTCAGTTGGCGGGCAATTGGTGCGATCATCATGGTGCATGGCGACCAGAGTGGCCTGCAGATGCCGCCGCGCGTCGCGCCCGTGCAGGCGGTCATCGTGCCGATCTGGCGCACCGACGAAGCGAAGACGCAGGTATTCGAGGCCTCCACGCAGATCGAACGCGCCTTGAAGGCAGCGGGCGTGCGCGTCAAGGTGGATCGCGATGCCGAGCACACGCCGGGCTGGAAATTCAACGAGTGGGAGCTGAAGGGCGTCCCCGTCCGCATCGAAGTCGGCCCCCGCGATGTGGCGGCGGGGCAGGCGGTGCTCGCCCGTCGCGATAATCGGACGAAAGAAGCCGTACCACTCGACGGCCTGGCCGGGCGGGTGCAGGCGCTGCTGGACGACATCCACAACGCCCTGTACCAGCGCGCCCTCGACTTCCAGAAGGAGAA
>JALYXG010000269.1 GCA_030947205.1 Chloroflexota bacterium | reverse complement strand
GCTGGAACTGCTGTGGGACGGCCAGACGGTCGGCAAGCGCGCGCTGAAATTGCGAGTGCTGCGGGACAATGGCACGCCGGTGGACACCGCTGCCGTACTGGCACGGACGGTCGTGCGGCTCGTGGATTTCCTGCCCGTCGGCTACCTCGTCGGCCTCGTCAGCATGGTCGTGGATGGTCGGGCACGGCGGCTGGGCGACATCGTCGGCGGCACAATCGTCGTGCGCGAGGGGGACGGCGCGCCGTCCCTGCGGGAAATCGCCATCGGCGCGGAACCGGCCGCGTGGGGGCCGCCTGCATCCGGGCAGGAAGCGCCGATCGCTCTGCTGACGGCGGACGAACTTGCGGCGGCGCGCGAGTTCCTACGGCGCGCGGCGACCTTCCCGCCCCCGGAACGCGTCGCCCTCGCCTGGCGCGTCGCCATCACCCTCGCTATCCGCATCGGCTACAACGAACCGATCTTCCACCCCGAATGGTTCCTCATCTGGATCGTCCGCAGCGCGACGGGGCAGGGAGAAAACTGAGCGCAGAGGACGCAGAGAACACAGAGAAGACACTATGAGATGGAGTCCCTTCATTCTTCCTCTATATTCTCTGCGCTCGTTCCCTTCTTTCGTTGGCGCGCGGGTTGCGTGCTAGGATGTGGGTAGAAATAATGGATGCCAGCAAAGGAGCGCACCGTGACACGACACACTACTGGCAGCGGCCCCGCCCGCGCGAGTGATCTCCCATTCCATGCGCGCGGCCCGGGCGAGCGGCGCAATGTGGCGATGGGGCGGAGCGGCATGGTCGCCACCGCGCATCCGCTGGCGACGGCAGCGGGCCTCTGGGCGCTCGAACGGGGCGGCAACGCGATGGACGCGGCGCTCGCCGCGGCAAGTGTCTGCGGTGTCGTGCTGCCCGCGTCGTGCGGCCTCGGCGGCGACTGTTTCCTTCTGTACTACGACGCGAAAACGCAGAAAGTGACTGGCGTCAATGGCAGTGGCGCGGCCCCGCAAACCGCCACGCCGGGGTTGTACAAGGAGCGCGGCCACATCAGCAAAATGCCGACGCGCGGGCCGCTCTCCGTCGCCGTTCCCGGCGCGGTGGACGCTTACTTCACGGCCTTCGAGCGGTGGGGCAGCATCCGCATGAGCGACCTCCTCCGCCCCGCCGAGCAGTACGCCCGCCACGGTTTCGCACTCACCCCCGGTGGGGCGGAGATGATCGGCGAAATGGCCGAAACGGTGAAGGCACAGCCGGGCGGCGCGGCGAAAACGCTGCTCAAGGGCGGCAAGCACGCCCCGCACACCGGGCAGATCCTCAAAAACGAAGACCTCGCGGATGCGATCAGCCTGCTTCGGCGGAAAGGGCGCGACGCCTTTTACAAAGGCGAATTGGCGGAAATGATCGCCGCCTGGATGGCGAAAAATGATGGTCTGATCACGGCGGACGACCTCGCCGCCCACACCACCGAGGTCTACCCGGCAATCGGCGCGGAGTATCGCGGCCACACCGTCCACACGACTGCGCCGCCCTCGCAGGGCTTAATTCTGTTGCAGGAGTTGAATATCCTCGCGAATGTCGACCTCGCGGGGATGGATCCGCGCGGCGCGGCGGCGCTGCATCTGATGATCGAGGCGAAGAAACTCGCTTTCGCGGATCGCAACCGCTATGCGGGCGATCCGAACTTCGTCACATTCCCACTTGACAAACTGATCAGTCCGGAACGGGGCTCGTCACACTTCGTCTCGATCAACCCCGACCATGCCCGCGTGGACGATCCCGCACTCTCGCTCATCCCGGAGATGGTCGGTGATACGACCTCGCTCTGCACGATGGATCAGGAGGGGAACGCCGTCTCGCTCATCCACTCGCTCTCGGCGGCGTTCGGCTCCGGCTGCCTCGTTGACGGCACGGGTATCTTCCTGAACAACCGCGCCGGGCGGGGCTTCTCGCTCCAACCCGGTCACCCGAACATCCTTGCGCCCGGCAAGCGGACGATGCACACACTCCACTGCTACGCTGTCACGCGCAAGGATGGCACGCTTGCCTTCGTCGGTGGCACTCCCGGCGGCGACCAGCAGGCGCAATGGAACATGCAGGTGATCTCCCACATCCTCGACGATGGCATGTCACCGCAGGAAGCGGTTGAGGCGCCGCGCTGGACGAGCTTCCCCGGCACGGACCCGGCGAACCTTCCGAACCCGTACGAGGTGCGCATCGAACGCCGTTTCCCGGACGAGACGCTGATGGCACTGCGTCGCCTCGGTCACACCGTCCATGCCCAGCCGGAGTGGGGTTCGGCCGGCGCGGTGCAGGTGATCGCCTGGGAGGACGGCACCTGCTACGGCGGCTCCGACCCCCGCGCCGAAGGTCTCGCCCTCGGTTTCTGAGCAGGCGCATACTGATCCATGTGCGACACGTAACAGAATAGCGGAGGAGTACATGGCGACCCGTAAGATTCCAGAGGAAACACCTGGTGATAAGACTGCACCGACCGCTGAAAGCGATAGTGACGACGACTTCTCCTTCGCGTCGCCCGTGGAAGACAAGCCGAAGACCGGGCCAGAACTCTACCGGGCCCTCGTAGAGAGCGGTTTCATCGGGGCATGGAAGGATCGCACCGATATTGGTGACAGCCTCGAATACGCCCGCTTGCTCCGTAAGCGAGCGAGTGAGCGGCTGCGCGGCCAATAATATGCGCGTGCTCGATACGGATATCCTCATTGATTTGTTGCGCGGGCATCCGCCCGCGTTGACATGGTTCACATCGTTGAACGACCAATCTCTCATCGCAGGATATGCGGTCTTCGAATTGCTGGCTGGCTGCGACAATGCGCTGGCGGTACGACGATTACCGCGATGGTTGCGGCCTTTCCAGATTTACTGGCCTACCACAACCGATTGCAACCGGGCACTTTCCACGTTTGCCCGCGCAAGTCTGAGTCATAACCTCGGTATCCTTGATGCGCTGATCGGGGAATGCGCGGTGGGGTTGGGTGTTCCACTGTGTACCTTCAACGTGCGGCATTTCCGCGCGGTCGCGGGTCTGACGACCGAACAACCCTACGAGCGCGAATGACTGCATCTCCCACAACACAGCCCACGGCGACGAGTGCGGCGATACAGGGGCGGCAGCGCTGGCTGATCTTTGCCCTCAGCGGGGCGATCTTCATGATCAACCTCGACTCGCGCGTCATCGCGCCGCTCCTGCCGACAATTGCCACCGCTTTCCACACGTCGGTTTCGTCGGCGGGCATCCTCATCACGGCGTACATGCTGCCGTACGGTTTCTTCCAGCTCTTCTATGGACCACTGTCGGATCGCGTCGGCAAAGTAAAGGTCGTCGCCTTCGCGATGGTCCTGTTCAGCATCGGGACGGCGCTTTGTGGCGCGTCCACCTCCCTGCCGGTCGTCACGCTCCTGCGCTTCCTGACCGGGATCGCGGCGGCAGCGATCTTTCCGCTCACGCTCGCGTATATTGGCGACACCGTGCCGTACGCGCAGCGGCAGGCAACCATCGCCGTCCTTGCGTCGTGCTCGGCGGCGGCGACGGCGTTCAGCACGAGCGTCGGTGGGTTGATCGCGGCGATCGTTTCGTGGCGACTCGTTTTCCCGATCTTCGGTGTCGCCTCAGGCATCGTGTCGGTCGCACTGCTCCTTTTGTTGAAAGAGGAAATCCGCCTGCCGCTGCCGGAGCCCCGCCCCCGCCCGCGCGATACCTACCTCGCCGCGATCCACGCGCCCCGGATGTTGCCACTCCTGCTACTGATCTTCGTCGAGGGGTTCATCTACAACGGCGTTTTTTCCTACCTCGGCGGCTACCTCAATCACCGTTTTGCGCTCGGCTCACTCGCCATCGGCTTGTTGCTCGGCTTCGCGGGCGTGATGCAACTGAGTACGGCGCGCGTGCTGCGCTATCTCGTCCTCCGGCTCGGTGAGCGGCGGCTGATCCTGATCGGCGGCGGGATGATGGGCGCGGCGTATATCACGGCGGCGCTAATCCCGAACTGGCCGTTTTTTCTCGTCTCGATGCTGCTCGCGGGCGTCGGCTTCGTCCTGTGCCACACGACCTTGCAGACGCGAGCGACCGAGACGTTTCCGCAGGCGCGCGGCACGGCGGTCGCCCTTTTCGCTTTCTCGCTCTTCCTCGGTGGCGGCGTCGGCACGGCATTAGTTGGCGGCATTATCAGCGGTGTCGGTTATATCGTGACGCTGATCGCGGCGGGGGTGGTGCTCTGGGGCTTCGCTATTGCCGCCGCACGCACACTCATCGCCATTCCGAAACGGGCAACTACGGCGCCCGTGCCGCTCGCGGAAGAGACCCGTTCAAAATTGCCCGCCGAAACCCCTGTGTAGGTTCAGATAGGTGCGCAACGGGTGGAGGAAAGCAGAACGGGAACGTACCCTGAGGGTGAAGGTGCCTAAACCATTCACTCTCAGGAGGTTCCCGCGTGGTCAAGTCTACCCGATCATCCCGTGCCGCGCTCAAAGCCGTCGGCAGCGGCGGCAGCGTCAACCTCTTCTCCGCGCT
>JALYXG010000259.1 GCA_030947205.1 Chloroflexota bacterium | reverse complement strand
ATCGCGTGACTTCGGAAGCGGAATTGCGCGCGTTGGTGGGGGAGCCGCGCGAACTCGTCATCAAGAAGCAGCTTGCGGCGCTGGATCGCCATTGCCGCGCCTTTATCGCCCTTTCGCCCTTCCTGCTCATCGGGACGGCGAATGCGCGCGGGCAATGCGATGTTTCGCCGCGCGGCGACGCGCCGGGGTTCGTGCTGGCGCTCGATGACCGCACACTGGTGATCCCCGACCGGCCCGGCAACCGACGAATTGACTCGTTGCGCAACATTGTCGAACACGCGGGTGTCGGGCTGCTCTTCATGGTCCCCGGCGTGGAGGAGACACTGCGGATCAACGGGACGGCGTGCATCGTGCGGGATGCGGACCTCCTAGCGCGGCTGGAGGCGCAGGGGAAGATACCGGCACTCGCGATCGTCGTTGAGGTGGAAGAGGCGTTTTTGCAGTGCCCGAAATCGCTGAAGCGGTCGCGGCTGTGGGACGCGGCGACCTGGCCGGAGCGCGGTGCGCTGCCGACGCTGGCGCAGATTCTCCACGACCAGGTGCCAATGCCCGACGTGACGGTTGAATCGCTGGACGCGGCGTTCGAGCAAAGCTACCGAGAGCGGCTGTATTAGCGAGCAACGAGCAATGAGCAATGAGTGGGGTATGGGTTCCTCATTGCTCATTGCTGAAAGGGGGATGGATGGCTGCGTACGAGCATATTCTGGTCGAGCGGGGGGATGGGGTCGCGACCGTGCGGCTGAACCGACCGAAGGTGCTCAATGCGCTGAGCACGCCGCTGATGACCGAGTTGGTGGAGGCGCTGGAGGCATTGGACGTAGACGACGCGGTGCGCTGCATCGTCATTACCGGCAATGAGCGAGCGTTCGCGGCGGGCGCGGACATCGGCGAGATGGCGGACGTCTCGGCGGTCGAGATGCTGAAACGCAACCAGTTCGCGCGGTGGGAACGGATACGCAAAATTCGCACACCGCTGATCGCGGCGGTCAATGGCTACGCATTGGGCGGCGGCTGCGAGTTGGCGATGATGTGCGACATGATCGTCGCGTCCGAGTCCGCCCGTTTCGGTCAGCCGGAAATCCTCATCGGCATCATCCCCGGCGCAGGCGGCACGCAGCGACTGACGCGCGCTGTCGGCAAGGCGCTGGCGATGGAGATGGTGCTGACCGGGCGGCAGATCACCGCGCGGGAGGCATTCGCCGCCGGACTGGTCAACCGCGTCGTGCCGAATGAACTGACGCTCGAATCCGCGACCCAACTGGCGAAGGAGGTTGCCGCCCGCCCGCCGCTCGCCGTGATGCTGGGCAAGGACGCGGTGCTGAAGACCTACGACATGACCCTCGAAGCGGGCCTCGACGCCGAGCGCAAAAACTTTTTCCTCCTTTTCTCCACCGAGGACATGCGCGAAGGCATGGCTGCCTTCCTCGAAAAGCGCGCGCCGCAGTGGAAGGGGAAGTAGCCACTGCCCACTTCAACAGGAGGTTGCACAATGGCATACGAAACAATTCTGTCGGAGATGACGGACGGCGTGCTGACGCTGACGCTGAACCGGCCGGATGTGCTGAATGCGGTGACGGACGCGATGCTCGCGGAGTTGCAAAACGCCTTCCGGGATGCGGAGCGGGATACAGCCGTGCGCTGCATCGTCCTGACAGGCGCGGGGCGCGGCTTCTGCGCCGGGCAGGATTTGAATGCGCGCGGTGGGGCAGTGGACGCGCCCCGGCTGTCGGTCGGCGACCACCTGCGCCAGGGCTACAACCCGCTGGTACGGCGCATCCGCGCGATCGAGAAGCCCGTCATCGCGGCGGTGAATGGCGTCGCGGCGGGCGCGGGGGCGAACCTCGCCCTGGCCTGCGACATTCGCATCGCCAGCGAGACGGCCTCGTTCGTGCAGGCGTTCGTCAAGATCGGCCTTGTGCCGGACAGCGGCGGGACGTTGTTTCTGCCGATGCTCGTGGGATACGCGAAGGCGGCGGAACTCGCCTTCACCGGCGACCGCATCGGCGCGGAGGAATGTCTGCGGCTTGGCATCGTCAATCAGGTCGTGCCCGCTGATGTTTTCGTGGAGAAAACGCGCGAACTGGCGACCCGCCTCGCCGCCCTGCCGACACGGGCGATTGGCCTGACCAAGCGTGCCTTCAACCGGGCGGTGATGCCCGATCTCGATGCCGTCCTCGAATACGAGGCGGACATGCAAACGCTCGCCGGCCGCACCAAAGACAACAAGGAGGGCGTCGCCGCCTTCCTCGAAAAGCGCCCGCCACGCTTCACGGGCGCATAAAAAGGAAACCGGGGAGAATCGCAAAGGCGCGGAGAGGGGAATCGAACCACCAAGACACCAAGAACACCAAGAAAAGAGGAATGAGGTGCACACGATAGAACTCTACATTCCCTCTTGGTGTTCTTGGTGTCTTGGTGGTTCAATCCCTCTTCTCTGCGTCCTCTGCGGTTCGTTTGGCTTCAGTGTGTGGTGATTGCCGGGCGGGTGTGAACCGGTACAATGGACCGGACGTATACGGGGTGTGGCTGCGAAGGTTTACCCGCGACGATGCGGGCGATGAGAAGGGACTGGTTCATGCGTCAACGATGGGGTGTCACGCTTTCGGTTGCGCTGGTCGCGCTCTGGGTCGGGACGATGGGCGTGCAGGCGGCGTCCGGCTATGCGTCGCCGATGATCGAGGCGAGTTGGAAGCAGGCCGAAGGCATCCAGCCGAATTTCTGGGGGCCGCTTTCCACCGCGCGGGACGGACAGCCAGAGCAGTACAAGGAAGCGCCCAATGGGAAGCGGA
>JALYXG010000231.1 GCA_030947205.1 Chloroflexota bacterium | reverse complement strand
GGGCGGGACGCGAACGCGGTGCAATTGGTCGCGAAGAACAGCGGCTTTTTGCTCCTGTCGCAGTTCACGAACAAGGGGCTCGATTTCCTGTTCGCCCTCTACATGCTCCGCGCGCTCGGGCCGATGGGGAGTGGGCAGTACCAGTACGCGATCCTCGTCTGGCTGTATCTGAAGACGGTGACAGACTTCGGTCTTGGCGTGCTGGCGACTCAGCAGATCGCGCACGCGCCGGAGCGGGCAGGGGCGCTACTCGGCCAGACGACGCTCCTGCGGCTCGTGCTGCTCGCGGTGTCGCTCCCGCCGCTCGCGCTCTTTGTCGGCGCGAACGCGCTATGGGGCGGGATCGGCGCGGTGCAGGTCGGTGCGATTGCCCTGCTCGCGCTTTCCATCGTGCCGACCGCCTACACGGATGCCGCGACGAGCGTCTTCAACGGGCGGGAGCGATTCGAGATTCCAGCAGCGGTGACAATCCTCGGCAGCCTCGTTGGGCTTGGGTTGCGGGCGGGGACGCTGCTTGTCGGCTGGGGGCCGGTCGGGCTGGCAGCTGCGGCGGTCGTCGCGAACCTGCTGACGCTCGGCCCAATCGTGCTGCTCATCCGGCGGCTCGGCGTGCGGGCGGAATGGGCGTTGCGGTGGGGTGCGGCGCGACGGCTGCTACGCGATGGCGGGCCATTGCTGGTCAACGCGCTTCTGCAATCGCTCTTCTTCACGCTCGATGTTTTCATCCTCCAGCCGCTCAAGGGGGAAACGGCGGTCGGGCTGTACGGCGTCAGCATCAAACTGATCAACACGCTGCTGATCGTTTCGTCCACCTTCACGCTCGTGCTCTTTCCGCAACTGGCCCGGCAGGCGGTGCGCGACCGCGCGGGCCTGCTGCGGACGTACCGCTTCGCCGTGCGCGTGTTGCTCATCCTCGCGCTGCCGATGGCGGTCGGTGTGACGGCACTCGCGCCCGATTTCGTGCGGATCGTTGGCGGCAAGGCGTATTTGCCGGGGGCGGCGACCGCGCTACGGCTGATCGTCTGGCTGCTCCCCTTCTCGTTCGTCAATGGTGTGACGCAGTACGTCCTGATCGCCCTCGGCCAGCAGCGGCGGATGACGTGGGCCTTTGTCGCAACAGTCGTTTTCAATATCGTCGCGAACCTGCTTTTTGTCCCACGCTATTCATACGGGGCGTCGGCGGTGATCTCGGTGCTGTCGGAGATCGTGCTGCTCGTCCCCTTCGTGATCTGGATTCGTCGCTTCCTCGGCCCGTTACCGCTCGGTCGTCTCGCGTGGCAGCCGGGCGTCGCGGCGGCGCTTTTTGCGGTCGTCGCGTGGGGCGTGGGCTGGGGGGCGGGATTCGGCGCGTGGTCGGGCGCGGTGGTCGGCGCGATCGTCTACGGCGTCGCCCTCCTCGCCCTCGGCGCGGTCGGGCCGGAAGAACGCTCGCTCGCCCGCCGCTTGGTGCAGCGCGGCATGCCTGCGCCACTCCCCACAGTGGAGTAATTCTTGGTGGTGGCAGGCTGGATGCCTCCACCGATCAACGACAACGCCGCCCCATTTGGGGCGGCGTGTCACGATGTGTGATCCGGGCGGTTTTGTGCAATGCTGCTTGCCGTTGTCAGTAGTCCCCGCAGTGGGGTTCGGATAATCGGTGCGCTTTCTGCCGTGCCCGGTGATACCTGCTTGTTCGTAGTCGGGGAGATCGCCTCTCCCGACTGTTGCTCGGTTACTTCGTATTCCGTGTGCGCCGGGAGAAAAGCCCTGCCCGGTTGCCGCGTTGCGCCTGCCTGGCCTCGAACATCCGGTTGTACTTTGTGGCTTGCGCCATGCGCTCTGTCTGCTCGACCCGTGCGACCATGGCGATTGTCTCAGGATTCATTGTCGTTGCTCCTTTTTGCATTTTCTGCTACCGGCTTCGATCTCCGTGCCGCTCTCTCTCGCATCATCATAGGGTGTGCGGCGTGATGAAACACCAGTCGTCCGGTCAGTCCGCGTGCGACCAAAAGGCGGGCACGAGGCCCACCCTTTGGTACAGGTACGGAACGCGGACAGCGGAATTACGGCGCGCTGATTGAGTGTGTAGGCGGCATCACCGCAGATCGCGATCGAACGGGGGGAGGTCGTATGGGCTTACGAACGATCCTCGCATAGTGTTGTCGCGCCGGTTCCAGGCGATGTGAAACGGCTCGACATCTACCGAGCGTTTCAGTTCGTAGTGCAAAGCCTTGTAGGTAAGTGGGATGGCGCCGGCGCGCTCCATACGGCGCAGAGCGGGGCCGTCGTTCGGCTCGGCGGTGAACAGGCAATCCTCGACGACAAACACCTGATAGTCCATCTCGATCAGTCCCAGCACCGATTGCAGGACGCAGACATCCGTCTCGGCCCCGGCCACAATCAGTTGCTCGATGCCAAGATTGCGGATCGCCTGGCGGATGTCCGGCTCGTGGCACAAATTGAACGTGTGCTTGATGAATCGTTGACCGCCCGCCGGGAAGACACGTTCCAGCCGATCCGGCAGCCACCCATTGCGCTCGACCGGATGCTCGAACGTGGCAATGCACGGGATGCCGAACTGATCCGCAAGCAGCAGCAGATGCTCCTGGCGTACCAGCACCGGTTCTTGTGGCCCGTACATCACGTCCACGAAGAAGGGTTGGGCATCAATGAGGATCAGGGCGACGCTGCCCGGATTGACAAACAATTGCGCCATCGCCGGTCTTCCCTTCCCCGCGCCGCAGGCCACCATACGCACTCTCAGGTCGTTGTTTCATCGAGCGAGATGAGATGATGCTGAAGGGCGAAAGAGACGGCTTCGGTGCGGCTCGTGACGTTCAGTTTCTGGTACAGGGCGTTCGCGTGGAACTTGACGGTGCGCTCGCTGATAAAGAGGGTATCTGCGATCTCCTTGTTCCGCAGCCCCTTAGCGATCAGCACGAGCACTTCGCGCTCCCGCTCGGTCAGCGGTTCAATCACCAACGCGGGCACGGACGCCGCCGCCGCAGCCGCTCTGCTCGCGCCGGTCAGGGCGCGCAGGAGGCTGTTCGCGACAGTCGGCTGCAAGAGCGAGCCGCCGCCATAGACGATGCGCACCGCATCGAAAATCTCGGCGGGTTTTGCGCCTTTCAGCAAATACCCCTGTGCCCCGGCCTGCACCGCCTCCAGAATGCGCTCGTCCGTGTCGAACGCAGTGAGGACGAGGACGCGCGGCCCGTCGTCCAGCGCGCGGATGCGTCGGGTCGCTTCCGCGCCATCCATCTGGGCCATCTGCAAGTCCATCAAAACGATGTCCACGCCGCCCTGCGCGGCCCGCGTGACGGCGTCCGAGCCATCCCCGACTTCTCCGACGACCTCGATGTCCGGCTGCGTTTCGAGGATTGCGACGATCCCTTCGCGCACAATCGGATGGTCGTCGCACACCAGCACCTTGATCGGTGTTGCCGTCATTGCTCCGTCACTCCCGTCATGTTTTGCGCACTATTGTTCCGCGCGTCAGTTTACAACTGTATCGGCACGCGCACCACAATCTGCGTGCCCGCGCCCACATCGCTCCAGATATCGCTCGTGCCGCCCATCAGTTGCGCCCGCTCGCGGATGCCGATCAAGCCGAATCCGCCCGATGTGCCACGCGCCGTCCGCTGCGTCGCGACGACCTCCGGGTCGAAGCCGACGCCATTGTCATGAATCGTCAGGACGACGCGGGTTTCCTCGACGCCGAGGTGGAACGCGACGAGCGTTGCTCGCGCGTGCTTGGTGATATTCGCCAGCGCCTCCTGCCCGATGCGGTAAAGGCCGGCACTGACGGGCGACGGTAGCGGGGGGAAGTCCGCAGCGGCGGCGACCGTCACCGTGACGCCGGAATCGTTCGTGAAGGTCTCCGCCAGCCGTTCGAATGCTTCGATGAGCGTCGCGTTCTGCAAATGCGCCGCGCGGAGGTCCATTACCGAACGGCGCGCTTCGTCCAAATTCGCGCGCGTCAGTTCGAGTGAACGACGCAATTTCTCCTTCGCGCGGTCGAGGTTCGGCGGCTCCATCGCGAGAAAGGTGTCCGCCAGTTCGAGTTGGTAGGTCGTCGCGGTCAGCCCTTGCGCGATCGTGTCGTGAATCTCGCGGGCGAGGCGGTTGCGCTCCTCGACGACACCGAGTTCCTGCGCATCGTGATACAGGCGCGCGTTTTCGATGGCGATGGATGCCTGGTTCGCCATGATCGAGAGCAGTTGCGCGTTTTCGGCGGTCGCGTGCTCCCCCCGGATGAACCCGGCCAGCAGGCCGACGACGCGTGCGCCGACGATCATTGGGGCGCCGATCCACCCCATTGGCATTGCCAAACCCGGACGTGCGGAGGGGACGAGGCCGCGCTCGCGGCACGCCGCCTCGTAATCAGCGACAAAGAGCGGTGTCCGGTTTTCCAGCACAATGGCGGCAAGGGGCCCGATGCCCGTTGATCCGTCGTGGCGCCCGATGGTCGCCGCTGCGCCTGTGGCGGTGATCCAGCCCCCCGAGGGGGCGCGGTAGCCGATCAAAGGAAACTCCAGATCCACGAGGCGCATGCACTCGCGGGCAATCTCGCCGAGCAGCGGTTCGAGATCGAGCACGGCGCTGATCGTGCGCGAGATGTCGTTGAGGATCGCCAGTCGCTCGGCGCGTGTCCGCTCGCGCTCCAGCAGTCGGGCATTTTCCATCGCAATTGCCGCCTGCCGGGCGATCAGTTCGAGGATGCGCACGCTCCCATCGGAAAGGTCCTCCTTTTTGGCGAAGGCGGCAATGATGCCGATCGTCCGCTCCTGGGCGCGCAACGGCACGCCGATCCAGCCCGTCGGCAGGGTCACGTAAGGAAGAGAGCGCGGCGGCCGGCCCCGGCGTCGCATCTCGCCCTCGTAGTCGCGCGTCACAAAGATCTCACCCGTCTCGACAACCGTCCGAGTTTGCGCGCGCTGCTCCATTACCTCCGCGAAGGGGAGCGTTTTGATCCCCTCGTTCCGGCTCTCCTCATGGAACCATGTCCGGTCGTCGTCCCAGTAGGCGGCGAGCAGCGACTGTGAGGGGAAGAGGCGCGGCGTTTCGCGCTGGATGACGTGCAGGACTTCGTCCATGTCCAGCACAGCGCTCATCGCGCGGGACATATCGCTGAGGATGGCGAACCGCTCGACGCGGGAGCGCTCCCGCTCGATCAACTCGACATTCTGCAAGGCGACGCTCACCTGATTGACGATGGCGACGAACGCCTCCTCCTCATCGGGCGTGTAGGGGACCGGTTTGCCGTAAATGGCGATCACGCCGAGCAGCGTATCGCCCGCGAGCATCGGCACGCCGAGCCACCCCTTTGCCTCGAACGACGTGCTGCCGTTCATCGGTTTCGAGACCGGGATGCCGCGTGCAATCCGTTCCGCGTAATAATTGCCCGTGCTGAACGGTCGGCGCGTCTCGGCGACGATGAAACTGAGACCATACTGGAGCGGGGCGCCTTCTCGCTCGAATCGCCGGACGCCATCTATGTACCAGAATTCCGGGACGTGCTCGCCCGTTTCCATGTTGACGCGGGTAATACGCAAACTTTCGACAAGGAAGAGGCGCGCACATTGCACGTAGACCGCGTTGTAGAGCGTTTCGCGGTCGGTCGTCGCGCTGATCGAGCGGGCGATCTCCGTGAGCGTCGCCATGCGGGTGGCGCGTGCCCGCTCGCGGGCGATGAGGCGGGCATTCGCCATCGCGATACCGACTTGGTTGGCGATCGCGAGCAGTGTGTCGCGATCCTCGCCGGTCAGCCGCCGCTCGGTCGTATTGAGCGAGATAATGCCGTACACCTCGTCGCCCTGGATGACCGGCACGCCGAGCCACGAGGAGTTCGTCGGCGGGAGCGGGGTGTCCACCAGCGCCATGCCGCGCTCCACCAGTTCCGCCGCGTAGTCGTTGGTCATCACGGGTTGGCCGGTGTCACGGATGACGGGGCTGAGGCCGCCGCTCAGCACATGCCCCTCCAATTCGCGCACGCGCACGCCGTTGCGAAAATAGCACTCCGCGAACACCTCTCCAGTTTCCGGGATGATGCGGCAGATGCGGGAGTTCGCCATCGGCAGGAGGCGGCTGCACTCGCGGTAGACGACATCGTAGAGTGCGTCCGGGTCCGTCACCGCGCTGATCGCGCGGGAAACCTCGGCGAGCGCCGCCATCCGTGTCGCGCGCGCCTCTTTTTCTTGCAGCAGCCGCGCGTTCGTGAGGGCGACCGTTACCTGGTTGGCAATGGTGGTGAATGCTTCCTGCTCGTCCGGCGTGTACGGCGCGCGTTTGCCGTTGATGACGATCACGCCGAGCAGCGTCTGCCCCGCGAGGAGCGGCACGCCCATCCACGCGTCCCCGACATCGTTGGGATCGGTCGGGTAATAGATCGTCATGCCGCGCTGTCTGCATTCGGCGATGTAGTCGCCGGTCACGAGCGGTTGGCGTGTTGCGGAGACAATCAGACTCAACCCGCCTTCGAGCGGTTCGCCCTCCATAGCGTGCAGTCGCTCGCCACGGCTATACCAGAGGTCCGGCACCACCTCGCCCGTCGTTTCGCGCACATGGGCAATATAAAAACTCTCGACACTGAACAGGCGACCACATTCTCTCCGCACGGCCTCGTAGAGCGTGGAAAGGTCCGT
>JALYXG010000381.1 GCA_030947205.1 Chloroflexota bacterium | reverse complement strand
GCTTCGATCCACGCTTCCGGCGTGTTGACGCTCTCCATCGAACGACCGAGCGGGTCGTGTGTTCGCATCGTGTCGGCGGTCAGCGGTCGGACATTAATCGCGGGCAAGAAGGCAGTCGCCTGCCGGTCGCCACGGTCAAGGGCGGCGCGCATCGGGGCGAGGCAGGCGCGCGTGTAGATCGCGTGTAGCGGCTCCCAGCCCGTCTTGCCGTCTTCGTTCGGGTGGTACGGCACGAGCGCATCCCACGTCCGGGGCAACACCGCCATCCACTCCAGGAGCGGTATGGAGAGGTAGGGCAAATCGCAGGCGAGCGCGAAAATGTCCGTATGCCGCGCCGCCGCGAACCCCGCGACCAACCCCGCCAGCGGCCCCGCTCCCGCAATCGCGTCCGGCGCCGTACGCACACCCATCGCCGGCAACCGCCCCGCATCCTCCGCGACGATCACGACATCATCCGCCACCGTCCGCGCCGCCGCCACGACCCGCTCAATCAGCGTCGGCCCCCCGGACGGTAGCCGCAGCAGCGCCTTGTCCGCCCCCATCCTCCGGCTCCGCCCCCCCGCGAGAATGACGGCGGTGAGTGGTACAGGCTCCATCATCCAAGTTTGTCGTAGGGAATATCTTCGCCGTCGTTGTTTTCTGCAATATGCTGGTTGATCTCGTCGCGATGCGCGCGATAGTAATCGAGAGCCGCCTCAATATCCGGGACGGTCAATATTGGCAACTGCTCATGCACCTGCTTGACGCCGCCAAACGCGTAATGCGCGATGACAATGGTGCGGACGGAAATCCGCGTTCCGGCAACCGTCGGTTCACCAAACAGTATATTGGGCCGGGAGACGATGGCCCGCGCTGATGTCTGTGCGTTATCCATCGTTCGATCTCCTATGAGGGAATGACGACGAGAAGCTCATCGTACGGGATGTCTTCGCCTTCGTTGTTTTCCGCGATGTGGCGGTTAATCTCGTCGCAGTGCTCGGCGTAGTAGCGCATCGCGGTCTCAACATCCTCGGCCCGAAGTGTCGGCAGCGCGGTCAGGACGCCTTCGGCATCGCCACACTCGTAGTTGTATAGCACGACCGACCGCACCGGGATGCGTGTTCCCTCGATGATCGGCTCCCCGAAGAGGATACGCGGGTTGCGGACGATTGTTCGTGCCTTTAACTGCTCTCGAACCATGATGACTCTCCTGCTCGATGGTCATGCTACATGAAGTATAGCAAAGCGGCGAAGCCTTTATCGCGAGCGATTCTGTTCGACAGGGTTTCAGTCGTGCCCGGCGAACTCGCTTATCA
Organism: Chloroflexota bacterium; assembly: GCA_030947205.1. Lineage (GTDB taxonomy): Bacteria > Chloroflexota > Chloroflexia > Thermomicrobiales > JALYUS01 > JALYUS01. The sequence goes on along the minus strand of JALYXG010000381.1, from coordinate 2,235 downwards.
CGGTTATGGCGTTGCCAGAGAGCATCCTTGCAATCGCGGCGAATTCATCCTTCGGGTCAAGGCCGATCTCAGCGGAGGTTTGGGAGAGCGACGCTAGGGTTTCACCGATCCCTTCGATTGACGGTACCCAATCGGGTCGTGCCCCGTCATTTGCCACAGAGACTGCCAGCGCAGCGGCCAGAATGCCAAGCCGAAGGCACTCCGCAGAGTGGTACTGGATTGCCTCCGCTGCCAACAACACCGCAAACTGCCGCATCATGGGCGCATGATGCTCATTCAGTTTGCCTGCGATTACCGCGAACCCATTCGTATCCCGAATGCTGCCGATGTCCTTGCGCCATACTGGCTCGTCAGTGCTCCACATCATCTGCTGATGGAACTCGTTGATACATCCATACCGCTGCTCACCACGCTCGCTGAGCGTGAGGGACCCATCCGTGCCGATCGATAGGAAACCATGGCGCTCCAAGAACGCGACGATGGCAGGGAGCTGCTCGTCCGGAATGTGGAGCCATTGTGCAAAGGCTACAGGATCAACGAGGGTCGCACCGACTGTATAGCCTATGCGCGACGTGAACTGGGCAAAGAAGTGGGACGTCCACGGAACGCCATCCGGCTGACCCTCGAACGACCAGAAATCCTTCGGGACGTCCTTCCAGCGATCTTCGGGATACAGACCTCGGGACATTAAGCACCGTGCCATCGGGTGAATACTCCGATAGCGGGATTATGATAGCACGACCAGCAAACGACAACTATTACTCGTTGCTCGTCTTCGCCTCGCGGTCTTTGCGGCGAGTAGCGCGGAGGAGGTCGCGGTTCATGAAGGAGATGACGTCCATCGGGATCTCCTTCGGGCAGACGGCCGCGCACTCGCCGATATTGGTGCAGGCGCCGAAGCCTTCGACGTCCATCTGCTCGACTATGCGCAGCACGCGATCGTCCCGTTCCGGCTGGCCCTGGGGCAGGTGGCCGAGATGGGCGATCTTCGCGGCGGTGAAGAGCATCGCGGAGGCGTTCGGGCACATCGCCACGCACGCGCCGCAGCCAATGCAGGCGGCGTAATCGAAAGCGGCGTCCGCGTCCGCCTTCGGGACGAGGATGGCGTTCGCATCCTGCGCGCCGCCGGTCGGGGCGGTGATGTAGCCGCCCGCCTGGATGATCCGGTCGAAGGCGCCACGGTCCACAACGAGATCCTTGATCACCGGGAAGGCTCTGGCACGCCATGGCTCGATGGTGATCGTCTCGCCATCGCGGAAGTGGCGCATATGGAGTTGGCAGGCGGTCGTGGCGCGCTCCGGCCCGTGCGCGACGCCGTTGATCATCATGCCGCACGAGCCGCAGATGCCCTCGCGGCAGTCATGATCGAAGGCAATTGGCTCCTCGCCGCGCGCGATCAACCCTTCGTTGACGACATCGAGCATCTCCAGAAAGGACATGTCGACGCTGATGTCCTTCGCGGCGTAGGTGACCATCTTGCCCGCGCTGGCGGTGTTCTTCTGTCGCCAGACCTGGAGGGTGAGGTTTAGGGTGCGACCAGCGTGCGCCGCTATGGCGGTGTTTCCCCGTGAGGCGAGCGTTGCCATCAGACATAACTCCGTTGCGAGGGGTGGACATACTCGAATTCGAGGGGTTCCTTGTGCAGCGCGGGGATGTTGCCGACGCCGGTGTACTCCCACGCCGAAACGTGCGAGAAATGCTCGTCGTCGCGCAGGGCTTCGCCGTCCGCCGTCTGGCTCTCCTCACGGAAGTGGCCGCCGCACGATTCGGTGCGATTGAGCGCGTCGGTGCAAATCAGTTCGCCGAGTTCGATGAAGTCCGCGACGCGGCCCGCCTTTTCGAGCGACTGGTTCATCTCCGCGTCCTCGCCGAGCACATTGACGTTCTGCCAAAACTCCTCGCGCACCTGCCCGATCTGGGCAATTGCCTGCCGGAGGCTGGCGTCCGTGCGCGCCATACCGCAGTTGTCCCACATGATGTGGCCGAGTTCGCGGTGGAGCGAGTCCACCGTCCGGTTGCCGTGGATGCCGAGCAACCGCTTGACGCGCGCGTTCACCTCCGCCTCAGATTCCGCGAAAGCGGGGTGCGTCGTGTCGGCCTTCGGCAGTTTGGCGGTCGCGAGGTAGTCGCCGATCGTGTAGGGCAGGATGAAGTAGCCGTCCGCGAGGCCCTGCATCAGCGCGCTCGCGCCGAGGCGGTTCGCGCCGTGGTCGGAGAAGTTCGCCTCGCCCGCGA
>JALYXG010000195.1 GCA_030947205.1 Chloroflexota bacterium | reverse complement strand
GTAGCGCAGCCGACGACGGCGACGCAGGCGCCAGTCGCTGTGGTCGCCCCCGCGACGACCGCCCCTGTGGCGGCTCCTGTGACTGCCGCCCCTGTTGCCGCACCGACCACCCCGGTCGCCGCTCCGGCAGCGGTCCAGCAGTCCCCCGTGGTCGCGGCCCCGGCGCAGATGCCGACGGCGTTGACCGCCCCGCAAGTCCAGACGCCGGATGCACCGGCGGGCGGCGGCGCGGGCATCCATGTGCTGAGCGCACCGGCCGTGACCGCCCCGGCGGCCACGACGGATTCGGACGATCACCGGGGATAAATTCCTCGCGGTCTCCAGTTCAGCACTGACGCGATAAACGAGGAAAGAGAATCAGAACGCCCCGCTCCAGCCAGTATGGAGCGGGGCGTTCTTTTGCGCGAAATCGAGAGTTGGAAACCGGGGAGAGCCGTGCTCAGGTGAAGGGTTGGAACGTCATTGGGAGCGTGAAGATGAGGCGCGTGGGCAGGAAGCATTCATCCTTCGTACAGGCCTGATAACGCAGGGTCGCCGTGATCGCCACATCCTCGCGCTGTTCGGTGAAGACGAGAGCGGTTGTCAGCGTAATTGCCCCGTCATACACCGGCAGGTCTTCGCCCAGCCAGTCGGTGTGAAGAATGTGCGGCGGTGGATAGCGCACGGGTTCGACGGTCACCGTTTCCGGCGCAACGATGTCAAGCGCCGTCGGGATGTAGCCGTCCGGCAGCGGCTGCCCGTAGAGGTGCAGGCCCGGCGCGATCTGGATCGTCACGCGCAGGCCGATCCGCTCCCCGCGCACAAAGGAACCCGCGTCGAGTGATGCCACGGTGACGATCTCGGCGGTTTCCTGCCGATCCTGCGGGCCATTGCCCGCGACAACGAGGCCGAAATGCTCCTGCAACGCTGTCGCGGCGGCGTCGCGCGTCCGGTGGCCGTCATGGAAGACTTTATCTTCGACGCGTCCATCCGCGCCGATGAAATACGTGCCGGGGTGAGGGATGCCGTAGTGCTCGTTTGTCGGCTCGACACTCGTGTTGAGGATGCCGAGTGCTCGGATAAATATGCTGCCTTCATCCGACAGCAGCGGATAGGTGATTCCCCGCGCGTTGGCGAACGCGGCGAGTGTCTCCTTTGAGTCGTAACTGAGGGCGAAGGGAACGATGCCGTTCGCTTCAAGCGTCGGCAGATTGGCCTGCAACTCCACGAGTTGCGCTTTGCAGAATGGTCACCACGCTGCGCTGCGATGCACGACGATCATCGCGCGCTTGCCGCCACGCGCGGCGGTGAACCGCACCGGCTGCCCGTGCTGATCGGGGAGCGTGAAGTCCGGGAAGCGATCGCCAATCGCCGGGCCAGTCGGCGTCGGGAACGTCGGTGCCGTCGGTGTGCTCATCGCGCTCGTCCTTTCCTGTGGCTGGGACACTCGGTAAAGGGAACGCGAAGCACGGCACGTTATTCCTTGTCCCTTTATCGCCATCCGTCACGTCGAGCGCATGTGTCGCGAGAGCGCGCATCTCCCCTCTTACCGGCCGTTACCCCTTGACGCCACTGACGACTACCCCCTGCACGTAGTTCCGTTGCGCCAGGAAGAAGACCAGCAGCAATGGGATGATGCTCAGCGTGGTCTGCGCCATCACCTGCGCGATCTCGCCGCCATACCGCCCGTTGAGCAGCGTCAGGCCCAATGGCACCGTGAACTGGTTCGGGGAGTTGAGATAGATCAGCGGTTCGAGGAATTCGTTCCAGTGTGCGGTGAAGTTGTAGATTGCCACCACACCGAGCGCGGGGGCAGCCATCGGCAATGTGACGCGCCAGTACAGTCCGAACCACCCCGCGCCGTCCATCCGCGCCGCGTCGTCAATCTCGATTGGGATCGTCAGCATGTACTGGCGCAGGAGGAAGATACTGAACGCGCTCGTCGAGTGCGCTGCGACGAAGGCGGGCAACCAGAGTGGGATGAGCGTATTGAGCAGGTGCAATTTCGCCCAAAGCAGGTAGAGCGGGATGAGCGTCACCTGTCGAGGGAGCATCATCGTGCTGAGGATCAGCACGAAGAGCGGCCCGCGCCCCCAGAAACGCATCCGCGCGAAGGCGAAGGCAACGAGCGACGTAGAGAAGAGTGTGCCGATCATACTGAGGGTCGTGACGACGATGGTGTTTCGATAGAAGGTCGCGAAGGGGAGGTTCCGCCACGGCGCGATGAAGTTGTCCCACTGGAAGTGCCGCGGGACCCAGATCGGCGGCACGGCGAAGGCGTCGGATGCATCCTTCACGGCGGTGGAGAGCATCCAGAGGAACGGCGCGGAGTAGATCAACGCACCGATGGCAATGGTGAGGTAGAGAATGAGTCGCCCCGGACGCAGGGGTGCCCCGCGCCGCTGCTGCCGTACGACGGTCACTTGCGCAACCCCCCTTCGTAGTGTACCCAGTGCTCCGAGGAGCGCACGAGCAGGAGTGTGAAGACGAGGATGATCGCGAAGACAATCCAGGCGATTGCCGAGGCATAGCCGAAGTGGAACAATTGAAAGCTCTGCTTATACAAGAAGACGACGAGCGTCAGGGTCGCGTTATTCGGCCCGCCCTGTGTCAGGACGTAGGCGTTCGTGAAGACCTGGAATGAGTTGATGATGTTGATGACGATATTGAAGAAGATGGTGGGCGTGAGTAGCGGCAACGTGACGGCAAAGAACGTGCGCCATGCCCCCGCACCATCAATTCGTGCCGCCTCCTGTAACTCCGTGGGGATGCTCTGCAGGCCGGCGAGATACAGCAGCATGTTGGTTCCCGTTCCCCACAGCGCGATCAGGGCGAGGCCGACAATCGCCCACCGCTCGTCCGCAAACCAGCGCGGGCCCGTGATATGGAACCAGCCGAGCGCCTGATTGAGTAGGCCGGACTGCGGGTTGAGCACCCAGTTCCAGATCAGCGAGACCGCGACGCCGCTCACCACCGCCGGCAAGTAGTAGATCGTGCGCCAGAAACTCGCGCCACGAATCTTCTGGTTAAGCATCAGGGCGATGCCGAGGGCGATCACTGTGCCGAAGGGGACGGTGATTCCCGTGTAAATAAGGGTCACGCGCAGCGATTTGTGGAAGAGCGGGTCGCGAATCAGCTGGTCGTAGTTTTTCAACCCGACGAAGTCGTGCTTGGAAAGGAGGTCGGTATCGAAGAGCGACAGCCCGAACGAATAGATCATCGCGCCGAGCGTGAAGACGAGGAAGCCGATCACCCACGGCGCAATGAAGAGGTACGCCATTCGCTGCTCGATCGCGCGCTGCGACGACCGCCGCCGCGCGCGATCCTTCGCCCGTGTCTCCATCGCTATCTGCGGCGCGTTCGCCCGTCCCGCCATCGTTCCCTCATCTCCGTTGAAGGTATAGACCGCCGTGACACCGGGGACGCGTGGAAGGCACAGGCGAACTGTCGCCTGTATTCTCCTCGCGCCCCCGATGTCACGGCGGTCGCCTCTGTAGATGCTACGCCCGCTGCTTCGTGGTGACTTGCTGGGCGATATCCTTCATGTAGGTGACGGGCGTGCCACCGACGACGAAGAGTTTCTCGAGGGCGGGTGTGAGGATCGCCTGCGCCTCGCCGTCCTTCTTGAATAACGGCGCGTTGCTCGGATAGCCCTGCTCCATCGCCTGCCGCCCGACATCGAGGTTCGCTTCCGCCAGTTCGGGGTATTTGTCCACGCAGATTTTCTTCCAGTCGTCCAGCGCCGAGTACCGGCTCGGCAGGTAGCCCGTCGTCTGCGTCAGATACAGCTGGTATTCCTTGCTCGAAAGGTACTTGACGAGCTCCCACGCCGCGTCCGGGCTTTTCGTCCCCTTCCAGATCGCGTAACCGTCCGCCGTGCCGAGGGTCTTACGCCCCTTGGGCCCCTTCGGCACGGGTGCGTACGACCAGCGGAACTTCTTGTTGATCGCCTTCGCATGGACGAAGGGATAGAACCCGTCCTCGACCATCGCGAGGCGACCGGACGCGAAGGCGGCGGGAACGGCAT
>JALYXG010000191.1 GCA_030947205.1 Chloroflexota bacterium | reverse complement strand
GTATTGTTTGCCTTCGAGGCGGTGCGTGCCCGCTTTTTTCGCTTCCGCCATGCTGCCGGCGGCGATCATCGCGTCGTAGGAAACGACTTCGGCGCGGATGAAGCCGCGTTCGATGTCCGAATGAATTTCGCCCGCCGTCTGCTGCGCCATCATCCCGCGCGTGATCGTCCAGGCGCGGCATTCGTCCGGTCCGACGGTGAAGAAGGCGATCAGACCGAGGAGCGCGTACGAGCGGCGGATGATGCGATCCAGCCCGCTCTCTACGATGCCCATCTCCTCCATGAAGACCTGCGCGTCTTCCGGGTCCAACTGGCCGATCTCCATCTCGATCTGCCCGGCAACCGCGTCGAAGGCAATGCCCGGCCGGGCGAACTTCGCCTCGGCCTGCTGGACGAGCGTGGCGGCCTCATCCCCCATCTGCGCCTCGCCGACGTTGAGGAGGACGAGCAGCGGCTTACCGGTCAAAAAACCGAAGCCGCGCAGCAGCCGCTCGTCGTCGGGATCGAGCGCGACTTCGCGGATCGGCGTCCCCGCTTCCAGCGCGATGCGCAGTTTGATCAGCGCGGCCTGTTCCCGCTCATACTGCTCCCGCTCCGCGCCGCGCACTTTCTGAATCTGGCTTTCGAGCCGGACGAGCCGCTTCTCGATCTGTCCGAGGTCATTGAAGGTAAATTCCAGTTGCAAGGTTTCGATGTCGCGCAGCGGATCAACCGTCTCCTCCGGGTGCGGCACATTCGGGTCGTTGAATGCGCGCACGACGTGGACGAGCGCGTTCGCCTGCGCGAGATGGCCGAGCAGTGCGCCGCCGATCCCCTTTTCACTGACACCCTTCGCCAGCCCCGCAACATCCACGTACTGCACGTCCGCCGGGATCGTCCGCTTCGGCTTGAACATCGCGGTCAGGCGATCCAGCCGCTCGTCGGGAACTTTCACCGTGGCGAGGTTCGGCTCATCCTCGACACTCGTGCTGTACGCACTCGTTTTCGCTTCAGCGCGCGTCAACGCATTGAACACCGTCGTCTTGCCGCTCTTCGGCAGGCCGACGATCACTAACCGTATCGCGGGCATGGATGCTCCTTCATTTCATCGCAATCGGAGTGTCCGTACATACGGAACAGTCCTCCGGTAGTATAGAGGGCGCGTATGGGCACGTCGAATTATGTCTATGTCACGAAACCAGCGCGTCAGTTCTGGACAGCGAGGATCAATTGCGCATCCTTCGACAGCGATTGACCTGGGCTGACCTGCCTGTTTCGATCCGAACTATTGAAGATCGCCGCGACGGTTCCCTTCTTTTGCTGGGGCGCACCGGCTGGTGGCGGGATGATCGCGGTCGAGACATTGGCGAAGCCCGCCTGCTCCATAATTTGCAGCGCCTCGTCGGGCGACTTTCCGATGACGTTGGGAAGCACGGCATTCCCGCCGACGGTCGTCGTTGGTGTGGCGGCGGTCGTCGCTTGTGCAGTTGGCTTGACTGTGGTCGCGGTCACGCTCGGTGTCGCGGTGGCAGGCGATGGCGTCGGCGTCGGCTTGCCGATGCTGACAAAGACCGTTACCGCCCCATCATGGACCACCTTGTCCTGCGGATCAATCCGCGTGACGCGCCCGGTGTCCACATCGCTGCTCAATTCATCCTTGCGGTCGGGTTTGAGGCCGAGATCGGTCAGTTGCTTACTGATGTCCTCAAACGCCTTGCCCTTGACGCTCAGGCCGCTGAGGTCGACGATCGCCGGACCCTGGCTGGTGAAAATGTCAATCTGGGTGTCGCGCTTCACTTTGTCGCCTGGCTTCGGAGTTTGGTCGAGTATCTGACCGCGCGGCGCGGTCTCATTCGTCCGCTGCGTTTCTTTACCGAGGCCGAGGCCGCGCTTGCGCAGTTCGTCCGCCGCTTGCGGCTGATACAAACCCGACAGGTTCGGCACTTCGATGGCGTTCGGGTCGAGTGTAGGTGTAACGCCGACGCTCGGCGTCACGCCCACCGATGTGGAGGCTTTCGGCGTTGCCACAGGTGTCGCGGTCACTACAGCAACGGGCAGTGTCGTGGTAGTTGCGCTCGTCTGTGTCGCGGCGGGCGCGTTGCTCGCATTCGCCAGTTTGTAGCCGAGATAGACGAGCGCGAGCAGGCCACCGAGCAGCACGATGCCGAGCAGCCACGTCCCGATCCCCGGCCCAGTCGCCCGGCGAGGCGACGAGGTGGCATCCACGCGGCGTGTGCCATTCCGTACGGGCGGTACGACCGCGACCCGCGTGCGCGGCCCGTCCATCGCGAGGGGGCGCGTCTCCTCCGGCAGACCATAGGTCGCGGCGCCCCCGGCGATGGCGACGGTCTGCACCGGCCCCGGCACCGGATTGCCGCGCAGCGCGGAAACCATCTCCGCGCCAGACAGATAGCGGCGATCCGGCAGTTTCTCCATCGCCCGCATGATGACCGCTTCGATCGGGCGGGGAATTTTTGCATTAAACCGGGAGGGCGGCGGCGGCGCGTTGCGGACGTGCTGCATCGCCACGCTGACCGCCGTATCGCCAACGAACGGCAGCCGCCCGGTCAGCATCTCGTACATCACGACGCCCGCACTGTAGAGGTCGCTGGCGGCAGTGAGCGGCGCGCCCGTCGCCTGCTCCGGCGAGATGTAGCCGGCCGTACCGAGCGCCGTGCCCGCGTCCGTCATCTTGATGTCGTTGATGCCCTTGGCGATGCCGAAGTCCACCACTTTCGCCGTGCCGCGCGCGTCAATCAAAATATTGTGCGGCTTGATGTCGCGGTGGATGATGCCGCGACTGTGTGCGTAGTCGAGCGCCGGGGCGATCTGCGCCATCACCTCGATGGCGTCGGGCACGGAGAACTGACCGCGCTGGCGGATCAGCGTCGCGAGGTCCGTGCCGTCAATCAGCTCCTGGACGATGTACCAGGTGTCGCCGTCGCGGCCGACATCGTAGACATTGACGATGTTCGGATGCGACAGCCCGGCGGCAGACTGCGCTTCGCGACGAAAGCGGGCGAGGAATGAGTCATTCGTCGCATACTGCTCGCGGAGCACCTTGACCGCGACAACGCGATTCAGGACAAGGTCCCAGCCACGATAAACGACGGCCATGCCGCCGTCGCCGACAACGCCGTCAATGCGATACCGTCCATTGAGAATACGATTCATGGCTCCTCGAAGAGGGATCGTACGGCGCGGAAGAGGCCGCACCGACCCCCGCCCACGCGTGCGGGATCGGACACCCCACCACCGCATCGGACACGGCGATTGTACGGGCGCACCCCGCCCGCGTCAATTAAACGATTCTCCGCTCGTGCGCGTTCCGTTCCGCGCCGTCGGTTATTCATCGGGCGTCACGCGCTAGTGCGGGTAATATTGATCGTTGCGTCGAGCACCGAGCGGTATTGCTCGGCCCGACGGCGGGCCTGGGCTTCGTTCTCGCAGAGGACATAGAGCGTCGGGCCGCTGCCGGTGAGGAACGTGGCCTGCCCCAGCGCCGCGATTCGCTCGCGCACCTCTCGGACGGGCGGTGAGAGGCTTTCGAGCGGCAACAGGAAAGTATTGTCGAGCAGGGTGGGATCAAGTGGTTCCCCTTGCCGTAGACCGGCGACCTGCCGGAGGATTGGCACGCCGACGCTGAAGTCGGCGTGTGTCAGCGTGCCGTACAGCGCCGCCGTCTTGCCCGCGATCGCCGCATATGGTGTGACGAGGACGAGCCAGACAACCGGCACGAGTGCAGGCATCAGCACATCGCCGATACCGCGCGCGATCATCGCGCCGCCATAGAGGGCGAACGGCACGTCCGCGCCGAGATCGCGGGCGAGGCGGAGCAATAAGGCATCCGGCACATTCGTGCCCCATACGGCGTCGAGGGCGATCAGCGTCGCCGCCGCGTCGCCGCTCCCGCCACCCAAACCCGCCGCGACGGGGATTCGCTTTGTCAGCGTGATACGCGCCGCACGCCGCTCCCCGGTCGCTGATTGGAAGGCGCGCGCAGCGCGGAGGACGAGGTTGTCATCCCCGGCGAGCGCGGGATCGTCGCATAGCAGCGAGAACGCTGCGGACGGCTCGACGCGCACCGTGTCCACCAAATCGAGCGAGACCATCAGCGAGACGAGTTTGTGGTAGCCGTCCGAGCGCCGGCCCGTCACGGCCAGGCCGAGATTGAGTTTGGCGGGCGCGCCAATCCCGGCGAGTGCCGCATCGCGAGACACACGGCGGGGTCGCACGAGGCGTCCAGCCGTGGGCGTCCACCGCGACGGCCACGGCTCATGCGCGATCGGCGTCATCGTCCCTCGCTCCGACACGTCGCCCCATCGCACCCGACAGGGATAGGTCAAGGCTAATGGCCGCGCGTTCCAGTGCCAGCCATTCGTCGAGCGACAAGGTCTGGGCGCGACGCATGGCGTCAATCCCAGCCGCATCGAGGAAGGCACCGACGGTCTCGCGTGGCAGGCGGAGCCGCTCGACGAGGCTGTTGTGTATCTGCTTGCGTTTCGCCCCAAACCCGGCCTGCACAAGGGAGAAAAAGCCGCGCCATCGCTCCGGCGGCAGCGGGGGCACGGCTACATCGAGATTGAGGATGACCGACTGCACCTGCGGACGCGGCACGAACGCCTCCGGCGGCACGTCGAGGACGATACGGGGAGCGGCGAAGAACTGCACGGCGATGGCGAGGATGCTCATCTCCGGCGGCGTGGCGACGATCCGCTGCGCCACCTCGCGCTGGACGAGCAGCGTCATGCGCTCCGGCGGGTGCGCCGTTTCGAGGAAGTGGCGAAAGGCCGCCGATGTGATCTGATACGGCAGGTTGGCGACAACAGCGTACGGCACCGCGCCGACGAGGTCGCCGGGCGTCGTGCGCAGGATGTCGTGCTGGAGAATCGTCACCTGCGGCGTGGCGGCGTACGCGGTCTGGAGATACTCGGCGAGCCGTTTATCGAGTTCGACCGCGACGACCCGCCCCGCGCCGCCGACCGCCTCAGCCAGCGCCGCCGTCAGGATGCCCAACCCCGGCCCAACCTCGATCACCGTCTCGCCCGGCCGTACGCCCGCCGCCGCGACGATCCCAGCGAGCACATCGCGATCCACGAGGAAGTTCTGGCCCATCCGCCGACTCGGCGTCACGCCGAGATCGCGCAGGATTGCCTTCCAGTCCCCGGCGCGCTGCGGTGTCGGCACAGTGATTGGTGGGGTGTCCGTATCATCGCTCATGTCGGCCAGTGTAGCAGACAGATCGCGACGCCTCTGCTATCGTGCCCTCGCGGGTGATCGTCGGCCTTTGGAGAGAAAGCGACAGTGCGCGATGTGGTTACTGGAAGCGGCCGTTGCGGGCCTCGTGGAATCGGTGGATACGACCGTGCCAGTGCGGTCGTTGCTTGCGGGATACGGCTTCGTCGTCTCGCCACGCGCGGACGAGCGGGTGATGCTTCGGTCACTGCCGTGGGTCTTCCCGCAGGCCGGTTCCGCGCCCGGCGACGCCGCACTGCTGCCGACACCGTCCGGCCACGTCCTGCTTTACGACTCGGACGGCGGCTTCCGCTACGTCTCCCTCCCCGATGTGACGCTGGACGATCTGCTCCACTTCGCGAAAGCGCACGGCGGGTAGGAAACCGAACCCCCGGCCCCTTCCGTTCCTCGGCGTGGGAAGGGGTGACTCTTCGTAATGCCGCGCTGCACACTAAGCCAAGACATACCCAGCGCCTATTTGCACTTGCGCTGGCACATGACTATCGTCCCCGCTCGGCACTCGACCCTAATCTCCTTGGATGTAGTATAATTAGGTCATGTTCACCCTAGAGCAAATCAATGATCTCCACGTTCGCCTTGGTAGAGCAGAAACACTTTTTGAGTATGTGCATGCACTCAATGCTACTGGCGTCGAAAAGTATGATTCATATTTGACAGATGGGCACTCAGAGTATTTTGGCAAGCGTGGTCACAAAGTCATCTCGGCTCCTGCACACGATACGCTGTCCATAGCTGAAAAAAGCAATAGAGAAAACTTCTTGAAGCACTTGAAGCTTTCCGAGCAAGGAAAAACAACCTACATCGAAATGTCTAAAGGATTAGCGGAGAGCGGTATAGAAAAGTGGACGGTGGATACAAGCAAGAGAACAATGATCTTCTATGATAAGGAAGGCAACGAAATGCTCGTTGAGACAATCGAGTAGGCCGACCAACGGTGTTTGCCACTGCTACTGCTAACCGACGCTGGGTATGTGTTGGCTAAGTGTGCCGTGATGTTCCCTGAATGCTGCGAACCTTCGAAGACTCCCCTCCCCTTCCCACGCCGAGGAACGGAAGGGGCCGGGGGTTCGGTTCTCAGGCGTCGCCCCAGAGGAAATTGACGATAGTCAGGAGCAGCCCCGCCCAATCGGCGACGATGTTCGTGCCCTTGAAGACCATTTTCAGCCCCTCCGTGCCCATCCGATCCTGCACGAGGTCATTGACGTGCGCGAGCATCCGCCGCAGCCGCTCGACATCGGGCAGGCCATCGCGCGCGTAGTCATGGAGGAGCGGCAGCACGGTGCGCAGGACGAGCCGCGCGATGAACTGATGATACGCCGTGTAGGCGATATACTGTCCCATTGCGGCGGAGTTCAGGAGGTCAATGAGCGCCGTATTCGCCACGCCGGTCGGGGCGACGAGGCGCATGAACGTTGCGAGATCGTCGTGCAGCGTCGCTTCGGCGTTCGCTTCGATCTCCGCCACCGTGCGCCCTTGCGCGTAGACATGGAGGGGGAACCAGTCGTTCTCCGTCTCCGTTGGATACGGAGAGCGGGATCGCGTCGCCGCCGGTGCGGAGGGCGGGCGACTCGGCGGGCGCGGGCTTGTGCCGAATCGTCGCCGGTCGTACGACTGCCGCCGATTCGCGTTGCCGAGGATCGCGTACGCGGCATTGATGCGCTTCATGCGCTCCTCCGCCCACGCGCGCCGCTCCGGATTGCGATCCGGGTGGTACAGCAACGCCAGCCGCCGGTACGACGCCTGAATCACGTCCCCGTCGGTATGTGGCTGCACTTGCAAAATGGCGTACCAATCGTCCAGAGAAACCTCACCCCCACTGCCCAGAGGGCAACCCCCTCTCCATTGCTTGTCAGCAATGGAGAGGGGTGTCTCGCATGAAGTGCCGTGGCATTCCCCTCAGCACTCTTATTTCTCAGAGTCTCGCTCCCTCTCTATTGCTGACAAGCAATGGAGAGCGGGTGCCCTCTGGGCAGTGGGGGGTGAGGCTCCTTCTTACCCGTTCAACCATTGCCGCAGCAGCGCCCCATCGTGCGGCAGGGCGACGTCCGGCGGTTCGATTTCAGGGTGCCATTTCTTTTCCCACTCGACGGCGACCCACTGATCGTAGCCGACCGAGCGGAGGTACGTCACCGTCTCCGCGACGGGCACCTCGCCCTCGCCGAGCAGGACGAGTTTCCAGCCGGTGCGCTCGCTGTCGTCCCTGCGCGCGTCCTTGACGTGGACATGCAGGAGACGCGAAACGACCCGCTCGTACGTCTCGGCCACGCGTTCGCCCATCCGGTACGGGTGATGCGTGTCCCAAAGAACGCCGACATATCGGTTTTGCACCTGATCGAGCACGCGCATCACATCGGGCGAGGCGGAAAAGGAATCGTGCGTTTCCAAGGCGACGCCGACGCCGAGCTGTTCGGCGCGCTGGCCGATCTTACGCAGAAGGTCGGCCATCGGTTCGACGATCTCGGCGGGGCTTTTCCCGCCCTGCGGCTCGCCGCCGAAGACACGGATGAGCGGCGCGCCCCATGCATGCGCCAGCTCCAGATAAGCCGCCGCGTCGCGCTCGGTTTCGAGGCGCGCGTCGGCATCGGTCGCGCTCTGGGCGATGCGGAGCGAGGTATCAAGGCAGCAGATCGGCACGCCCGCCGCCTTGCACTCGGTCGCGACTCGTTCCCGATCGTGCGGCGGCAGGTTCGGCGGGACGATCTCACCATCTAATAGCCGCATCTCGATCCCATCGAAGCCGTATCGTTTGGTCGCGTCAATCATCTCGCCGAGCGACCAGTCGGGGCAGGCGAGGGTGCTGTAGGCCAGTTTGATGCTCATTTCGCTCCTACTCGTGTCGCCGCTGCACGCCGGGTGGGCTGCGCCTTCGCCGGTGTGGGCGCGGCTTCCGCCTTCTTCACGCCTGGCCGCCATTTCGGGTTCATTGGCATTTTCACCTCGCGCCCGGTTTCGGCGGAACGGTAGACCGCGAGGATCAGTTCGAGGGCATTGCGCGCGCTCAGTCCGGGCAGCGCGACGGGACGATCTTCGCGGATCGCGTCAATCATATCGCGCACCTCGACGGCGTGCCCACCCCACGAAATCGCCGCCGGATCGGCCGCGCCCTGGCCGCCTGCCTTGCCATTCTGGGACGCCTCAGCCCGCTTCGCCTCTTTGCTCCGACCGTATGCGCCGACTTCGCCGACCTCGGCTTTCAGGTTCCACGCCTTGATCTCACCGTCTTCGAGGATCACCGACCCCTCCGTGCCGACGATCTCCAGCCGGCAGGTGTAGCCGGGGAAGGCATCAGTCGTGCCGATCAGCGCGCCAATCGCGCCGTTTTCGAACTGGATGACGGCGACTGCCGCGTCCTCGACCTCGATTCGCTCGTGCGCGAGCGTGCCCGTCTTCGCCGTGACGCTCGCCACCGGCCCCATCGCCCAGCGGAGCAAGTCCACATAATGGACGCCCTGATTCATCAGGCAGCCGCCGCCATCGAGCGCCCAGGTGCCGCGCCAGCCGCCGCTGTCGTAGTATGCCTGCGCGCGGTACCAGAAGATCGAGGCGTTGCCCATCACCAGCGTGCCGAGCGCACCGTCATCAATCGCCGTTTTCAGCCGCTGCATGCCTGCGCCGAAACGGTGCTGCGAGATCACCTGCAACTTGACGCCCGCTGCGTCGCAGGCGGCGATCAACCTATCGGCGGCGTCGAGGGTAATATCAATCGGCTTCTCGCAGATGACGTGCTTGCCCGCCT
>JALYXG010000187.1 GCA_030947205.1 Chloroflexota bacterium | reverse complement strand
CGATTCGCTTCTGTGCAAATCATCGAGTGTCCACCGAACTGACGCAACTCCATCAACCCGCCAGGCTCACAGGTTACAAACCTGTGCCACCAAACCGTTACCGGATTAAGTTGGTAAGCTTCATAAGCCTACGCTACCTACACATAGCGGGGCGGGCGACCGTCCGTTTTGCGCGGCATGAGCGTGCCGCCACGGGCGATCAGCCAGTCCACGACCTCGCCAATGACAGCGTCGGGCGTACTCGCGCCGGCCGTGACGCCGACCATCTCCTTGTCGTCAATCCACGCGGGGTCAATCTCCGCTGTGGATTCGATATGATACGACGGCGTGCCGAGGTGGTTACCGATCTCCGCGAGGTGCTTGGTATTCGCGCTCTTGCGCCCGCCGATCACGAGCACGACATCCGCCTCGCGCGCCAGGGTGCGCATCGCCAACTGGCGATCCGTCGTCGGCTTGCAGATCGTGTTGATGACGCGCACCTCACCGCCGAGCGGCAGGGCGAGCGCGGTCAGTTCATTGACGAAGGCGATCACCTCGTCCATCTCGCTCGTCGTCTGTGTGACGACGGCCACCTTGCGCGGCGGCTTTTCGGCCCACGCGCCGTCGGCGTCGCGGCGGATGTGCCACGGCAAGTCCTCGATACTTTTCGTTGCCAGCGCGCCCTCACCGGCCCAGCCGAGGATGCCCTTCACTTCGGGGTGCTTCTTATCGCCGTAGACGACGACGGTGTACCCGTCCTTCGCAAGGTCGCGCGCGATCTGTTGCGGCTTCTCGACGAGCGGACAGGTCGTATCCACGACATTCGTCCCGGCGTTGCGCGCCTCGTCCGCCACCCACGGGGCCGCGCCGTGCGCCGTAATCACCATCACGCCGTCCGAGGTCGCCTGATGCACTTCAGAGATGATGCTGACGCCCTTGCCTTCCAGATCGCGCACGACCTGCGGGTTGTGGACGACATCGCCGAGCATGCGGACGGATTTGCCCTCGTCTGCCAGTTGATTGACCATTTCGATCGCGCGGCGGACCCCGAAGCAAAAGCCCATCTCGTCCGCCAAGATAATCTTCATACCGTGCGCCGCCCTTTATCGCTTCTCCATCGCCGTCACGCGCCAGTGCGTGCGCGTTAAGTATACACCCCACCCCCCGCTACCCGTTCAAACCCCGCGTCGAAGGGCGCGATGGCACGCTCGATGTCGTAGCGGGCGGCAATGTCGCGGAAGGGGGCAGGATCGGGAAGGAGGGGGGCGCGCAGCAGGGCGGCGATCCGCTCGGCGAGTGAGCCGACTTCCCCCGGCCGGTAGAGGTTCGTCGCGGGCACAAAGGAGGGATAGGCGAGCGTATTCGGCAGGACGGGGATGCAACCGCAGTACATCGCTTCGAGCGCGCCGGTCGGGAAATACTCATGCTCCGCCGTCGAAACGACCAACTGACAGCGCCACAAAAGCCGCGCATACTCCTCGCGCGAGGGGCGCTGGCCGTAGTGGATCAATTGCGCCGCGAACTCGTCCCGCGCCTCCTCGAACTCCGGCGAGCGTCCGTGCGGGTTCGTCCCCGCCAGCGCGAGCCGGAAGGGGATGCGCCGCTCGACGAGGTCGCGCAGGGCGGCGAAGAAGATGTCCGGGCGCTTGTCGTAGTCCCACCGGCTGTTCCAAAGGATCACCGGTGGCCCCGGCGCAAGCGGCGTGGCGAGGGCAGTTTCCCGCTCGGCATCGAGCGCGCGCAGATCAATCCCCGGTGTCAGTATCTGGCTCCGCGCCGCGACGATGTCCACGACATGCAGCGCGCGGTACTCCGGGAAGACGCGCAGGAGGCGGGGCAGGGCATCGAGGAACTCGTCGCGGTGCTCCGACGTGTTGAACCAAACCTCGTCCGCCGCGAGCATCCCGTCGAGGTTCGCCAGCGGCAATGTCACGTCCCGTTTCTCCCACGGAGGCAGCGGGAAACTGAGCTGGTTCGTGTGGAAATAGACGATTACCCGCGCATCCTTGAGCCAGTGTCGCGTCATGCCGAGGAATGCGGGCAGGTTGAGCATTTCCCCGGCCAGCACGAGATCAAACGAGCCGGACACGTCGTTGAGCATCCGCGCCAGTTCGTAGTGCGCCCCGCGCATCCGCCATTTCCAAAAGCGCGCGGGCAGCGTCAGCGGCACAACCTCGTGCCGACTGTAGTTGACGAGATTTTCGATGAACGCGCGGCGCGACCCGCCATACGTCGGCTCGACCGCGAGGATGCGCAGCCGCCGTCCCGTTGATGCAGTATCCGTCGTTGTGGAATGTTCCGCCTCGTCACTCATAAGAGCGGAGTATAGCGCACTTTGTGAAATGTGGGACAAACACACGAAAGGTACGGGTTTTCCCTACGGCAATACGAGAGGAGGACTCTTCAGTATTACTCGGTTGCGAGGACCAGCAGGTCAATCATTTCGTCGCCGATTTTCGCCTGCAAGACGAGTTCGCCACCGAGCGCCTCGACGAATTTTCGTACGGTCGAGACTTGGGGATCATCCTCGTGTTCGATGCGGGAGATATTTGATTGCGCGACACCGAGCGCATCCGCCAACTCGTGCTGCGTCACCTTCCGATGTTCGCGAAGTTTCTGCAAGAGCAGCACCTGCTCCCGCATCTCTCGCTCGTATCCGTCAACGCGCGCGCGGCGGTCAGGGTTTGCCTCGATCTCTGCGGCGATCTCGTTGAATGTGCGTGGCATCTTTCGCTCCTTTTGCTGTTTCTCGAATCTTCTCCAGGTGGAGATTGAATAATCTGTCCGCTTCCGGCACATACTCGTCATACCAGCGATCCCACTTCCCTGCCTTGTTGCTACCGATCAGGAGGATTGCTTGCTGGTTGGGATCAAAGGCGAAAAGGATACGCATATATCGAACCCGCAACTCCTTCATATTGGCGTGGCGCGACATCTTGATATGATCAACGAGCGGCCGTCCGAGCGCGGGACCGTCCTGACGGAGAATGCGCACCGCCGCGACAATTCGATCCTGCTCGTCGTTCGTCAGGCTGCCAAACCAGACGTTGTATTCCGTTGTGGAATCCACTCCCCACGCCATACCGCATGATAACGCATGCATGATTATCATACAAGGGCGATGCGATGAGGGCGTATGCGATCACGGAAGTCGGTTCCGAACATGCCGCTCGACGTTCAGCACGATTCAATGACGTATTACACCAACCGATTGACATCCGCGTGTACAATACAAGCACGGACTTTTGCGGACATCATCGCTTGACGCCCATCGGTTGACTGCGGAAGGCGGCAGGAATCTCGGGCCAGGCGGGCAATTCCTTTCCGGGGGTGAAATGGGAATGAGGGTGGTCGTTAATCATGATTTGTGCGAGGGCCATGCGCGCTGTGTTTTGTCAGCGCCGGAAGTATTCCAGTTGCGGGACGATGATCAAAGTTACGTGCTGATCGAGCATCCCGGCGAGGATTTGCGCCCGAAGGTGGAGAAAGCCGTTCGGTTCTGCCCACGCCAGGCGATTACACTGATCGAAGAATAAATGGCCGCCCACAGGGGCTTGTGCATTGTTCACTGTCGAATACCGTGCGATGAAGGAGGTTCCACGATGGCTCAGGTTTCTTCGCTGCGAATCGAGGAGAACGATCTCGCGAATCTCGATGTTTTCGTGCAAGGGCGGCAGCACGAGATTTGGCGGCGGCTGCGCGCCGAGGAGCCGATCCATTGGAATCCGGGCAACGACCGCTTCATCCCCTTCTGGTCCGTCACGAAATACGCGGATTTGATCACCGTTTCCCGCGACACGACGACCTACAGCTCGCAGCAGGGCATCTCGATGGCGGCCAACCCCGCCGACCCAACCACGACGATCGGGGCGGGAAAGATGATGATTATTACGGACCCGCCGCGCCATGTGCGGCTCCGCCGCCTCGTCAACAAGGGATTCACCCCGCGCGCGACCGCCCTCCTGGAACCGAGCGTGCGCGACATCACCACCAAGATCATTGACGATGTCGCACCGCGCGGTTCGTGCGACTTCGTCACCGATGTTGCGGCGCTCCTCCCCCTCGCGGTGATCTGCTCGATGATGGGCATTCCGCAGTCGGACTGGCCGATGATGTTCGAACTAACGAATCAGGGCCTCGGCTCCGAGGACCCCGAGTACCAGACGGTGCCGGGGAGTGGACCGGAAACGGCGGCGCGCTCGCGCATGGAGATGTTCGCCTACTTCAAACGGCAGGCCGAGGAGCGGCGGCGGGAACGTCGGGACGATCTCGTCAGCGTCCTCGTCGGCTCCGAGGTGGACGGCGAATCGCTTTCCGAGGAAGAACTGCTCTTTTTCTGCCAACTGCTGATCCTCGCGGGCAACGAGACGACGCGCAATGCGATCTCCGGTGGCCTGCTCGCCCTGTTCGAGCACCCGGAGCAGCGTGCCCGCCTGCAAAACGACCCCGCACTCCTGCCGACCGCAGTGGAGGA
>JALYXG010000161.1 GCA_030947205.1 Chloroflexota bacterium | reverse complement strand
CCTTCGTCGTGACACTCAGCCTGCTCGCCTACCCGGTCGTTGCGGTCTTCACTATGTGCGTGCTGGTCGCCTTCGGCCTTTGGCGATGGCGACAGGAAACGGGGGCGGCGGAGAAACGACGCGCGCTGCTGATCCCGGTCAGCGCGCTGCTCGCCGCCCTGCTTGCCTTCGTCGCCTACTACGTCCAGTACGTCCGGGTGACGCTGGCCTCCGTCCGCACGCTCGGCACGAGCACGGCGGAGAATCGCGGCTACACCGAGGGCGGGCTGCGCGGTGCGCCGTGGCACATCGCGACGGTGATCGCGAAGAACATCCAGGTCGGCAACCTGCTCATCCTGCTCGCGATTGCCATCGCCGGCGTCGTACTCTGGCGACGCACGCTGCCGGATCGGGAAGGGCGGCGGACGTGGCAGTTTCTCCTGCTCTGGATACTCATCATGCCCGTCTTCACGCTCGCGGACGCCTATATTGACCTGCTCCTGAAGCCGCTCTTCTACACGACAGTTCCGGTCGCGCTCTTTGGCGGCATCGCCGTCGTCTGGCTCTGGCGGCGGGGGCGGATCGGGCAGGTAGCAGCGATCCTTTGTTGCACGGCGATCACCGCGCAGGCATGGTGGCTCTGGTTCCACCGGATCGCTTTCGCAGGGCAGGGATGACGAGTAAACAGTAGATAGCAGATAGTTGTGGGGGTGCATAGCATGCGCCTTTTCTAGCAACCGAAATCCAAGATTCGCCGCCATGCGTCTGGAAGCATAATGAATGGTGCATGTTGGTATGGAGATAGAAAACGTGGCACAAGCAAACCCGCTGTATACCTTCGATGCGGACGCGGTCGCGTGGCTGGAAACGCGGATGTGGGAGGCATACTACGCGAAGCAGGATGCGCGCCTCTTGATCCTGCTCGTCCGGCTCGTCGCGCGGCAATTCGGGCTGCCGTGGCGGCGCGCCCTCGCGGTCGCGCTGATGCTGACGCGCCCGGCAATGCGCTTCGCCCGCACGCGCGGAGATTACGCGGCGGTCATCCCCGACATCGCGGCGGCGTACCAACGGCTACAAATGGAATGCGGCGTGTCGTTCGACGCCGAGGAAGTTGCCGCGCGGGAGTTGCAGTGGTGGATCGTCCACCGCCACCCTGCGGAAACGGGCGAGGCGGGATTGACGGATGCCATCGCGGACCTGTATGCCGCCGTCTACCGTCTGCCGCCCGCCGCCGTGCGCGAAGCGGCCCGCTTGCGCGCCGAGGCGGCGATCCTCTGCGACGAGGGCCGGGAGCGCGACGGCGTGCGCGGCGCGGCGTATTGGCCGGAGGTCAGCGATCTGCTCCAACGCTCCTACCGCGCGCTCAAAATAGCGGTGCAACTACCGGAGGGCGCCCGGCTACCACGATGATGCGCTCAGTTCGGCGTGCCGGAAGCAATCGGTCGTGTGGTCGTTGACCATGCCGGTTGCCTGCATGAAGGCGTAGCAAATCGTCGGACCAACGAAGGCGAAACCGCGTCGCCGCAGGTCTTTGCTCATCGCCACGGATTTAGGCGTCTGGGCGGGCACCGTCGCGGGCGAGGGCCACGCGTTGACGCGCGGTATGCCGCCGGTGAATCGCCAGATGTACGCGTCGAATGTGCCGAACTCGTCGCGGATGGCGAGGAAGGCCCGCGCGTTCTGGATGGCGGCGGCGATCTTGGCGCGGTTGCGGATGATGCCGGGATCGGCGATCAGGGCGTCCACCTTCGCCTGACCGTAGCGGGCGACGGCCTCCGGGTCGAACCCATCGAAGACGGCGCGGTAGCGCTCGCGCTTACGCAGGATCGTGTCCCAACTGAGGCCCGCCTGCGCCCCTTCGAGGATCAGGAATTCGTAGAGTAGCCGGTCGTCGTGGAGCGGCACGCCCCATTCCGCGTCGTGATAGCGGATCATCAGATCATTCGTCGCCCACGCGCAGCGGCATAGGAATTGTGCGTCGTCCGGCGTGTTCACGGTTTCGGTCATTTGTTGCTCCCATTCATCCCCATCGCTCTCGTTTCCATCGGATACAGCGTAACAAATCCCGACACCGCGTGGACATTGCTGATAGGATGCGCGGGTGCGAGCGGTCGTACGGTACGAGGAGGCGGGTTCATGCGGCGCATCGGTGCGAGTATTGCCATCGCGTGCTGCCTCATTCTTGCCACGACGGGTTGCGGCGGCAACAAGAAATTCACGGTGTCGGTGGACGATCCGGCACTGATCGCGACCGCGTCCGGTCCGACGCCGACGCCGCTCGCGAACGGGCTGCGCATTACTCCCACGCAATCGTCTTCAACGCCTGCGCCGTCGAATCCGTCGGCCACGCAGTATGCCGCGCCCGCTGCCGGGCCGAGCGCCGGTACGCCCCGCAAGGTGATCGAGGAATTCTACAATGCGGTGCTGGCGAAGCGGAACATCGCCGCCTTTCTGACGCCCGAACTCCGGGCCAGATCGAACGGCGATGGATACGCGATCCTCGGCGCGGCGCCGCCGATGCGCTTCTTCAGTGTGGATGGTCAGGAGATGGGCGCGGACGGGGCGACTGCGACGGTCACTACGACGCTCTCCGTCGCCAATGGCACAGCAAAACCCCAGTTCGCGATGAAACATGTGGGCGACACCTGGCTGATTGACCGGATCACCACATAGCCCATCGCACCGCCCCGGCCTGCGTGACAGGTCGCCCGTCGCCGTGCTATGGTGCGACGACGGGAGGCGGCAATGCCTCCCCTTGCCTTGATGTGAGGAGGGTCTGATGGTACCTGTCCGCGAACGCTGCCTTTCGGCGCTGATCATACTGCTCGCAATCGCCGTCCTCACCGCTTGCGGTGGCAGCACGAAAACGACGACGGCCACGCCGGCTGCGTCCGCCACGCCGACGACCGCCGCCGACCGCGCCCAGGCGACGCAAGCCGCCCCGAGCGCGAATGTCACGACGCCCGCCACCCCGACCCCGCTCACCCGCATCACCGTCACCTCCCCCGCCACTATCGAGTCAGGCCGCGCAACGGGTGCTGCCACGACCACAACGAACACCACGACCGGTACGCCGACGCCGCTCGCCCGCTCGCCCGCAACCGTCGCGGCGAATACCAACAGCGCCACCGCGACCAGTAGCGGCACCGTGGCGCGCACGACGCAAGCCGCCGGTTCCGCGACAATCTCCACGACCGTCGTGACCACAACCGCATCCGGCGCCGCAACCGCCAGCACGTCCGGGCCGCCGACCACGACACCCGTGCCCTCCACCGAGGCGCGCGGCTCGACCGAGCAGTTTCTCCGCACGGTGCTGGCGAAGGGTGATGTTTCCGGCTATTTGACGCCCGCGCTGAAATCGCAGACGGGCAGCGACGGCTACAAACTGCTCAATATCCAGCCGCCCGTGCAGCAGTTCACGATTGACAACGAGCAGCGTGACGCCGACGGCAATGGCGCGACTGTCCAGGCGACGATCACGACCGCCTCCGGTGTCGCGAAGCGCACCTTTGTGATGCGCAAGCAGGGCAACACCTGGCTGGTTGACAATGTCCTTGGATAGCGGGGGTTAGGTCCCCCGCCGGTTGTCCGCCGGGTAGATCGGGGCGGGTTCGGCGTCGCGCGCTTCGGGGATGCGCAGGTGCTGGAGCGATTCGCGCAGGATTGGGTAGGCGCGCTCGAAGTAGTCGCGCTCCTCCGCTGTGACGGTCATGCCGGCGAGAGCGATCAGGTGATCCACGGTCGCTGCGATCTCCGCCTTAGTCTGCTTCGTCACGCCGTCACCTCCGCTGTGTCGTCGCCGTTCGGAACGCGGGTATGCCAATCCGTAATCCGCTGATAGGCATCGCCGATGCGGAAAAGCATCGGCTCCGTGAAGGGCGCACCGACGATCTGCATGCCGATCGGCAGGCCACCTGTGGAGAAGCCGCAGCCGACGCTGAGCGCGGGGAACCCGACGAGATTCCACACGCCGGTGAACGAGGGGGTCGTGTCCACCTTCGTGCCGTTGTAGCTCGCAAAGGTCGGCGCGACGGCGGTCGAGGTCGGGACGATCAGCACGTCCACCGCGCGCATCGCCGCCGTCCACGCATCGCGCACGACCGAGCGCACACGCTGCGCCTGTAAAAAATCCGCCGCCGTGTAGAGCAGGCCGTGCATCAGGCGCAACCGCGTGTGCATGCCGTACAATTCCGGCCGCTCGCGCAAACCCTCTTCGTGGTAGGCGTACGCTTCGGCGCTGATCGTCACACGCTGTGCCGTCGCCGCGCTCTCGCTATGCGGCAAATCAATCTCCACCACCGTCGCGCCCGCATCGCGCATCGCGTCCACCGCCGCGAGGACGGCCGTTTTCACCTCGACTTCCAACTCCGGCGCGGTGAAGAAGTAGTCGCGCGGGATGCCAATGCGCACCCCGGCGAGCGTGCCGTCCAACCCCGCCGTCATCGAAGGAACCGGGAGGTTGACGGTGCAGGGGTCGGCGGGGTCGTACCCGGCGATCGCGTCCATGATGATCGCGCAGTCCCGCGCGGTGCGCGCCATCGGCCCGACGGTGTCGAGGCTGTAGCCGAGCGGGACGGCCCCCTCCTTGCTGACGCGCCCGAAGGTCGGCTTGAGGCCGCTGATCCCGCAGTACGACGCCGGGCCGCGGATCGAGCCGCCGGTGTCCGACCCAAGCCCGCCGAGCACAAGCCCGGCGCAGACCGCCGTGCCAGTGCCGGAACTCGACCCGCCCGGCGTCCGCGCCGGGTCCCACGGATTGCGCGCAATTGGGAAGCCCGTCGCGGGGTCGGGCCAGCCAATCGCGAACT
The DNA here is from genome assembly GCA_030947205.1 of Chloroflexota bacterium. Taxonomy (GTDB): domain Bacteria; phylum Chloroflexota; class Chloroflexia; order Thermomicrobiales; family JALYUS01; genus JALYUS01. The sequence goes on along the minus strand of JALYXG010000161.1, from coordinate 4,248 downwards.
CGTGCAAAACGGTCTTGCCCATTGGCACCATGCCCGCTGCGCGCAATTTCCGCACAACCGTCGCGTCCGCCCGCTGCCCCCACGCCGGGTCGAGCACGCGGCTGTTCGCGGTCGTCGGCGCGTCGCTTGTGGCGAGCAAATCCTTGATGGCGAGCGGAATGCCCATGAGGGGGCCGCGATCAATGCCGCGCGTGAAGGCGGCGTCCGCCGCCCGCGCCGCCGCCATCGCCGTCTCGTCCATAATGACATTGAATGCGCCGAGCCGCTCCTGCGCCGCATGGCAGCGGGCGAGCAACGCCTCCGTCAGTTCAGTCGCGGTGATCTTCCCGCTCCGCAGCCACTGCCCCGCCTCGACAATCGTTCCGGGCAACTCAGGCACCGCGCGCTCCTTTCTCGACATTCGTTCAGCGCATCATGTATAGCAGACGCCGCGCGCCGCCGCTATTGGCGACGAGCACAAAACGCTCGCCTTCTTTGCGGATCGCGCAGGTCATTCGGTCGGAAGTGCGGCGTACATATCGTCTAATGTGACGAGGTGAATTGTTTCATTCTCTTCCGCGAGGTCACGAAACCGCCCGGTGAATCCCGCCGCCGAGAAATAGATATGTGGACCGACAAGCGCTTCGTGCGCCCACCCCTGGCCGGATCGTGAAAGGTCGTCCAGATCGCGGCGTAGATCGCGATGTACGTCATCGTCCACTGGCCGGGACGACCACTTAATTTCACCGGTCAACATGCGGCCATCGGCGAGCCGCGCGACACTATCAATCTCAATCGGGCGCCGGTTTCTATCCTGGCCTTCCCAACGCTCCCAGATTGTCGCCTCGGGCAGGCCCCATTGTTGGTGGAAGCGCCGGTATGCGGCCGCACACATTGCCTCGAAGACTTTCCCCATATAGGTGTTCAGAAACGGTTCAACCCGCTCGCTCCACACCGTGACACTATCACCAGTGGCGAGGCGACTCCGATTCGGATTGACGAAGTGATACCAGAACCGAATCGCATTGTCGGCGATACGGTGCCGGTACGGCGACGAACCCGGCGCGGCAAAGTTGCGCTCTCGCCCGATCAGATCCAATCGTTCGAGTATCTCCAGGACGTGCCGTGTCGTCGAAGCATCGAGGCCCGCCTTCTGAGCGATCTCATTCCTGTGCGTCGCACCATCTGCCACTGCCGCGAGAACCGCTCGATAATCCGCAGGGGTGCGAATACCTTGCTCTTGTTCGATGAGGTACTCAATCTGGAGATGCACTTCTCCGCTCGGCGACAAAAGGGTTCGCGACAATGCTTCCGCCGCCGTGTCGGTCGCAGCAACAGATGCAAGATACCGAGGCATCCCTCCAAGAGCGCCAAAGAGGACCGCCGCTTCTCGCAAGGGGCGGTCAGGCGTCATTCGTCGGGCGTCGTAATAATCCAGAGGGAGGATTTTCAGACGGAGCGCGAAACGACCGAAAAGCGGCTGACTCCCTGCTGCCAGATGCTCCATCGTTGCGACTTCCGATCCGCTGAGTGCGAGCGTGAGTGGGCGATTTCTCAGTTCACGATCCCATATTGAGACAAGCTGTGAGGCAATGTCATCGTCGCCACGATTCAGCAAATATTGGAATTCGTCCAGCACGACAATAAGCGGTGATTCGCTCGCCAGATCGACAAAAAGTCGAAAGATTGTCCGCCAGGAGGGGTAATCGTCCACAGAAAGGTTCCGCCCCGACCACTGCGCCAATTCGCGAAGCAACTCCGCGCGGTTGATGGCATTCGTGGAGTTCGTCGCAAGAAAATAGAAGACACGGCGCTCTTGCCATGCATGACCGAGCAGGTACGTCTTGCCGACACGCCGGCGACCATAGACGAGAATCAAGGAAGGGACGCCCCGGTCAGCCGCATCACGAAGTTGCGCAAGTTCACGCTGACGATTCACAAAGCGTATCGGTGATGATAGCGCCACGACTGCTCCGATCATATTAACACTCTTCTGCCAATTCAATCGCATGCTATCGTGATGTCATGTTAACACGATAACACATGTCCACATATTAATACATCGCCTTATTTGCGGTATCCTCTCGTGGAACGTACAATGCCGAGGATAGAGCGCTTGTTTTGAAGGGACAACGGACGCAAATATGAGTATCACTCTCACAGAAGACCTTGCAGCCATCGCGGCGCGCGCTGCGATTCCGCCACTGGCGCCGGGCGAGAAGAAGAAGTGCGTCGTGGCGATGAGCGGCGGCGTGGATAGCGCCGTGACCGCACTCCTGATGCGCGATGCGGGGTACGATGTTGTCGGCATCACGATGCGCCTCTATAGCGGCGACGAGACGGGCGCAGTCGCGCACGGTACCGGCTCATGCTGCGGGTTGGAAGGCGTCGAGGATGCCCGCGCCATCTGCCAGGCACTGCACGTCCCCTTTTACCCGCTCAACTTCGAGCGGCAGTTCGAGCAGCACGTCATCGCGCCGTTCGCCGCCGCCTACGCCGCCGGGCGCACGCCGAACCCTTGCCTGAATTGTAACCGGCATCTGAAGTTCGCCGCGCTGCTCGGCCGCGCCATCGCGATGGGCGCGGCCTACCTCGCCACCGGCCACTATGCGATCATCCGGCAGGACGCCGATGGGAGCGCCCACTTGCACCGCGCCGTGGACGCAACCAAGGATCAGTCGTCCGTCCTGTACACCTTCACGCAGCAGCAACTGGCGCGTACGCTCCTGCCGCTCGGCACGCTGACGAAGCGGGAGGTGCGAGCGATCGCCCGCGCATATGGTCTGTCAGTCGCGGAAAAGCCCGAAAGCCAGGACATCTGCTTCGTCCCGGACGGCGACTATGCCCGCATCGTTGCGGAGCGACAGCCGGACGCCTTCACGCCCGGTGACATCGTGGACACGGGCGGTGCGGTCGTCGGGCGACACGCGGGGATCGGGCACTACACCGTCGGGCAGCGGCGCGGCCTCCGCATCGCGCAGGGCGAGCGGCGCTACGTCGTCGGGTTGGATCGCGAGGCGAACCGCGTCGTCATCGGTGGGGCGGACGACCTCACGGCGCACGCGCTCGTCGCGGACGATGTGCTGTTCGTCGGCGAAACGCCGCGCGAGCCGATCATGGTCGAGGCAATGGTGCGCTACCGGAGCACGCCCGCCGCCGCGATCCTGACACCCCTGCCGGAGCGAACGGCGCGGCTCGTTTTCCCCGACGGGCTACGCCAGCCCGCCGCGACGCCCGGTCAGGCGGTCGTTTTCTACCGGGGCGATGAGGTGCTCGGTGGTGGCACGATCGCGCGCGTCGAGCGGGGCGACGGCACACCACTGGAGATGGACGCACTGGCTGGCACGCAACCTGCATCGCTCATCGCCGTTATCGCGATGAATGATCTCGCGGTCATCGGCGAGTGAGAACGAGGAGGCGCCTGTGTCCCCATCGGTGCTTTTGAGCGTCCTGATCGCCGGGATACTCGGCCTGCTCGCTCATGCGACGCTGGGGCGGTATGTGTGGCAATTGCCCGTCTACCTTCTCGCGGCGGTGGCCGGGGTGTTCGCGGGCGAAGTCGCGGCGGCGCTGGCGGGCGGCGGGTGGCTCCGGTATGGCGCCCTCCCGGTCGGTTCTGCGCTCGTCGGTGGCCTCGGCGCGATCCTGCTGGCGTGGCTCGCCACCTTCCGCGCGATCACGCGCACCGAGATGGGAGAATAACGCGGGACGAAGGGACAGTCGGATATCGCTCGCGACGGGTGCGGGCAACGGGTGACACGTTGAGGGAGCGAGGAGCGAAGGATGAAGAAAGCGTTGCCGATTATTCTCGCCGTTGTCCTGCTGATCGTTCTGATCGTGGCAGGGTTTTTCCTTTATCACTGGGACGGCCTGGTCCGGCTGAGAGATATGGCAATCGTCTTCCTCGCGGCGCTTTTCGTTGTCACCGTGCTGCTACTCGCGGCGATGGTCGGCATCTTCGCCTACGTCTCGCTGCTGATGAAGGACAAACTGATCCCCGTCCTCGAAGAACTGACCCGGACGGCGGGCGAGCTGACGCAAACCGCCCAGCGCGTCAAGGGGACGACCGAATTCGTCTCCGAGCAGGTCGCCACGCCGATCATCGGCATCGCGAAGAACTTCGCGCGGATGCGGGCGATGGCGAAGTCCGCCACGAACCGCGACGGCGAAAGCGAGCCGAGGATCTAGCTGTCGGAGGCAACGATGGAGCACATCGAGCAACCCGCCGCTCCTCTCGCGGTCGGCCACAGTACGTTTCTCGCGAATGAC
>JALYXG010000150.1 GCA_030947205.1 Chloroflexota bacterium | reverse complement strand
AGCGGGAAAGGAGCCGCTTCGCAACTTCGGGGTCGAGCGGCGACTCGCCCGCATGGACGGCCCGGATGGCGGCGACCAATTCGTCCGGGTCAATATCTTTGAGGAGGTAGCCGTCCGCGCCCGCTTCAAGGGCGGGGAAGACCTGCTCGTCATCGGCGAAACTGGTGAGCGCGATGATCTTGAGCGACGGATACGACTGCCGCAGCGCGTCAATCGCCGCGATGCCGCCCATGCCGGGCATCGTCAAATCCATCAGGACGACATCGGGCATCAATTCCGGTACGCGGGCAATCGCTTCCTCGCCCGTCTCCGCCTCACCAACGACGCTCAAGCCCGGTTCGCCTTCGAGAAAGCCGCGCAGACCACTCCGCACCATGCGGTGATCGTCCACGATCAGCATTCGAATCGTCGGCGCGTCGCCCATTCCGGCGTTCTCCATGGAAGCGATCGCCGCGTCATCTTGTAAGGCGGCGCGGCACACCATCGTCCGTAGTATACCCGATGGCGATGACAGGAAGGGTGCGGAAAGTTGGTGGCTTCCTGGGGCGATAAAAAGACTGGTTTGTCGGTCATTGCGTTGTCGGCTGCGAGTACGCACCGTACAATACGGGTGAAGCGGCGGCGATGGTCGCGCCGTACGATACAGGCTATCTATAGGGAGCGTGAACGAGTTGGTATCGCCGTTCGACCGCATGGCCGAGTCATCGCCCGGTACGACAATCTACCTCGATCACGCCGCGACGACGCCGACCGATTCGGTGGTGGTCGAGGCGATGCTGCCTTATTGGCGGGAAATATGGGGCAATCCGTCCAGCCTGTATGCGGCGGGGCGGCAGGCGCGCGCGGCGCTTGACCGAGCACGGGCCGACCTCGCGGAAACACTCCATTGCCACCCGCGTGAAATCACGATCACCTCGGGCGGGTCGGAAAGCGACAATCTCGCGCTGCGCGGCGTCGTTGCGGAGGCACGCCGGGCGATTTCGCGCCCGCACCTCATCACCAGCGCTGTCGAGCATCACGCGGTCATGCATACGGCGGCGGCATTGGAGCGGGACGGTGTGGATGTTACGTACCTGCCGGTGGACGAGTACGGCATGATCGCGCCGGGCGACCTCGACGCCGCGATCCGGCCCGAAACGTGCCTCGTCTCGATCATGTATGCGAACAACGAAGTCGGAACGATCAACCCAATTGCCGAACTCGCGGCGATTGCCCGTGCGCGTCATATTCCATTTCACACGGACGCGGTACAGGCGGCGGGCGCGCTCCCTCTCGCTGTGGACGAACTCGGCGTGAATTTGCTTTCGCTCTCCGCACACAAATTCAACGGCCCAAAGGGGGTCGGTCTCCTGTATACCCGACGGGGTACGCGGTGGACGCCGCAGATCACCGGCGGCGGGCAGGAGATGAATCGCCGCGCGGGGACGGAAAATGTTGCGTACGCGGTCGGTATGGCCGTCGCGCTCGCCCGCGCCGAGGCGGGACGCGCGCGGACCGTGGCCAACTGCGCCGCGCTGCGCGACCAGTTGATCGCGCGCGTGATGGCGGAAATTCCCGATGTTTGCCTGAACGGTCATCCGACACGGCGGCTGGCGAACAACGCGAGCCTCGGTTTCGCCGGTGTGGAGGCAGAATCACTGTTGATCCTGCTCGACACGGAAGGGATCGCGGCGTCGGCAGGTTCCGCCTGTGCGAGCGGCAGCATCGAGCCGAGCCACGTCCTGACTGCGCTGGGCGTCCCGGAACCGCATGCGCTCGGCACGCTCCGCTTTTCAGTTGGCACGGAAAACACCGCCGCCGAGATCGAGACCGTCGCCGATCTCCTCCCCCGTCTCGTCGCCCGCCTCCGCTCCCTCGCCCCGTTGGCGGTCTAATGGTCTGACCGATTGAACCGCAAAGGCGCAAAGAAACGCAAAGAACGCAAAGAATACAAGATAGAATGAGGGCTGAGGAGAATCATGCGATCGTGGGCCAATCGGAGCGCATCTCCTCGTCTCTCTTTCCCTCTTTGCGGTTCATTTGGTTTCACCCGGAGGTGATACGTGGAGCGGGATGAGACGATACGGCGGCAGTTTGATCGGGCGGCGGCGGCGTATGGCACGTCGCCAATTTTTGCGCAGGGGGCCGACCTCGCATTGATGGTCGAAACTACCGCGCCGCGCGCCGACATGGCGGTGCTTGATGTCGGGTGCGCGGCCGGGCATACCGCGTTCGCCTTCGCGCCGCATGTGCGGCAGGTCGTCGGCGTGGACCTCAGCCGCGATATGCTCGCGGAGGCGGCGCGACTGGCGGCGGCGCGCGGCATCACGAACGCGCGCTGGGAGGAGGCGAGCGCCGCCGCGCTCCCGTATGCCGACGCGACGTTCGACATCATCGCCTGCCGGATGGTCGTGCATCACTTCCCGTCGCTCGTCCCGCCGCTCACCGAGATGGCGCGTGTGCTCAAACCGGGGGGCCGGTTCATTGTGGTGGATATCATCTCCCCGGAGGACGACGCGCTGGCGGATTTCATCAATCGGGTGGAAGTGCTGCGCGACCCGTCGCACAGCCGGGATTGGACGATCTCCGAGTGGCAGGCGGCGGGCGACGCGATCGGCGTGCCATTCGCGGTCGTCACTCGCTGGGACTTGCCGCTCGATTTCGCCGATTGGACGGCCCGTCAGCAAACACCGTCGGAATCCCTCGCCCGTCTCGAAGCGCTTTTCGACACGGCTTCACCATCCGCCCGCGACGCTTTCGCTATCGTCACTACCCCGCCCCGCTCCTTCCATCTTTGGGCCGCGATGCTTATGGGAACGAAAGAGTAGGAAGGTTCGAGGTTCGGGGTTCGAGGTTTGGAACGGGAATCTTGGTAGTGGCTCAGTTTGAATCGTGAGGGGCGGGATTTGACCTGTCAGGCACAAGTATTCGACATCGGGTCAGGGTGTGACGGTAAATGTGGTCATCGCCAGTGTCGCGCCCCCTGCTGAGAGGATCAGCAAAGTGTATGCACCGGTTGGGAAGATAAACGTCGGATTCGCGAGCCCGGTGATCGTGCCTGCGGCGTCTGAGGTGACCGGAAAGCGGGTCACCACGAATGCGGGCGACTGTTGCACGATATACGTGAAGGTGGTGTTCGGCGTGAACCCCGCGCCGACGAAGGTGAAGATCGTCCGACCAGTGGGGCCGGTCGCCGGTCCGGACGGGGGCGAGACGGCGACGGTCGGCGGGGCGGGGCTCGCCGCTGCCGCGCCACCGGGTACCGCCATGGTGAGCATCGCGGGGGCCACGTACGCACCCGCCTTGAGTGCCGCCTTCATCGCCTCGCGCCGCGTCATGCCATTGTCAGCCATCGTCTTTCTTCCCCCACCGCGCCGCCGCCGCCTTCTTTGCCGATTCCCGGCGTTCCTCTGGCGTCATCTTCGCCGCGCGTGCGTGCCCGCCATTCAACCCGCCCTTGCGACCCAATGCGACCGCAGCCGGGTCTTTCCCGTCATCGGCGGGCGGCTGGTCGTTCGTCGCCATCTCTGCGATGCGGCTTGCGAGGCTATTCAAGTCGGTAGGCATCCGTGAGCGGTTAGGCATGACTCTAGTATCGCATAGGCGTCAAGGATCAGTCGTGTGTCACGACAGCGGATCAGTGGACTTACATCAAAACATGATTGATTGAGTAATAATTAATTGCCCCCTTGCGTAATACGCGGAGGGCATGAACGCAAACAACCGTAAAAAACCTAGAATCTGTGTTGTCTGATCTTCAGAGAGACAAGGAAAACTTGCTCAAGGAGATGGCCATGCGTGACCATCAGATTGCCTCAGTAGTACGTCTAATAGCCGAGCTACACGATTCTTTCTCTCCATTGGTCTCCCAAGACCTTTCCCAAAACAATGAGGCCGCAGGAGAGGCTACAACGAAGAACGATCCGAAAATTGTCACAAACACCGCGTACGAAGTTTTGAAGGAACGTGATGAGCCGATGCATCGCACTGAGATTTTTGATGCGCTTGCGGTACGTGGCGTGTCCGTGAATGGGCATGACCCTCTCGGCAATCTCTCCGCTCATCTCAGCGGCGACAAGATACGATTCATGAAAACGACTGTGGATGGCAAGACGGGTTTCTGGCAGTTGAGACAGTGGGCAGACCGGAAACGTTTCGAGGAACCGCGCTCTTCACAGCGACGCGTTATTGACGTTCAATCGCTATTGGCGGGCGATACGGCATAGGGTTTTATGGCATCCTGATACGGTAAATGCTTGACAATGCGTGACCGCTCACGTATAATGGTCATATTGAAGTGATCGTTATGGGGAGTGGGGAAACAGCATGAACCGACTGAGCACCGAGAAACGAGCAGAGGTGATCCGCGCCACGGTGCGCATGACGGGCGTTGCCAAGAACACCGTGACCAAACTGCTCGTTGACGTGGGGCAAGTCTGCTACGCCTACCAAGACGCCACGATGCGCGACCTGCCCTGCACACGCATCCAATGCGATGAGATATGGTCATTCTGCCACAACAAGGAAAAGAACACCGCACCGGAACACGAAGGGCAGTTCGGCTATGGCGACGTGTGGACATGGACGGCGATTGACGCCGATACCAAACTCGTCCCCTCTTGGCTGGTTGGGGAGCGCGACACCGAGACGGCCATCATCTTCATGGACGATCTGCGCAGCCGTCTCGCGAACCGCGTGCAACAGACGACGGACGGCCATAAGCCGTATCTCGTTGCCGTCTACGACGCGTTCGGCCATGATGTTGATTACGCGGTGCTGCGGAAGATTTACGGCAAAGAGGCGGGCGATGAGAAGCGGTACAGCCCGCCCAAGTGCATCGGCACGGAAACCAACGTGATGACGGGCGAACCCGATCCGGCACACATCAGCACATCGTATGTGGAACGGCAAAACCTGACGATGCGCATGTCCATGCGGCGGTTCACGCGCCTGACGAACGCCTTTTCCAAGAAAGTCGAGAACCTTGCGGCAGCGGTGTCGCTACACTTCCTGTACTACAACTTCGCCCGCCCACACATGGCGTTGAACGGCCAAACTCCGGCGATGAAGGCGGGCATCGCGGATCATCAGTGGACAATCACCGAGATTGCCGCCCTGCTTGACCGCAAGGCACAGAAGGATTCAAACTGAGCCACTACCGGAATCTTCAACCCCGAACCCCGAACCTCCCCAGCGGCAAGGTTTGTGCATCATCGGGCCGTCCGGTACACTGCCGGGGCACGATTCGTCACGCGGTCGGAATGCAGAGGAGCGGATGGGCTATCGCGTCGTCCGGGGTAGTATCGTCATCTATCGCTGGGCGCAGGAGAACGCGCTGCGTGCGGCCTTCCTCGTCGGGCTGACGATTGCCGTACTCGGCTGCTGCGTGCCGCGCACCGAACCGGCGCACGACCCCGGCGTGATCGGTGGCGACCCGGTCGTGCGTCCA
>JALYXG010000127.1 GCA_030947205.1 Chloroflexota bacterium | reverse complement strand
CCTGCGAGGAACTGGCCGGGCGGCTCCGGCGCGGCGGCGTCAAGGCGGAGCACTACCACGCGCAGGTGCCGGACCGCGCCGGGGTGCAGGAGCGGTTCATGCGCGGCGAGACGCGCGTCCTCGTCGCGACGGTCGCGTTCGGCATGGGCGTGGACAAGGCGGATGTGCGCGCGATCATCCACTACAACCTGCCGCAGAGCGTCGAGGCGTACTATCAGGAGGCGGGGCGCGCCGGTCGGGACGGTCAGCCCGCCCGCTGCATCCTCCTCTACGCCGCCGCCGACAAGGCGCAACTGAGTACCTGGCTGAAGCAGGAAGCGATCGGCAAGGACGACCTGCGGCAACTCTACCGGGCCTTGCGAACGATGGTTTCGGGCCGATACGGGATCGTCTCGCTCGAAACGCTCCAGCGCATGGGAGACCGCACTGACGAGACCTTCGTGCGCGTCGGCGTCAGCATGCTCGAACGGGTCGGCCTGATCCGCCGCCACTTCGACCTGCCGCGTGGCGCGACGGTCACGCTGCGCAGCGATGACGACCCGGAAATCCACGCGTTCGCCCGCGCGAGCGGCCTGGACGCCGGGCAGACCGCCGATCTCAACCTCATTGACCTCGCGGGCGCGCTCGATACCGAGCCGTCGGCCCTCGAATCGTCCCTGCTCGCCTGGGCGGATGCCGACCTCGTGCGCTACCTGGGCACAGGGCGCGACCCGCTGATCGAGTTCCTGCCCGCCCCGCCGAATGTCGGCGAGCGGATAGACACGCTGCTCGCGGACTACCAGTTGCGGCAGGATCAGCGTATCGAGGCGATGGCCGCCTACGCGAAGGGGGCGATCTGTCGCCACCGCGCCATCGCCGCCCACTTCGGCCAGCGCATGGCCCGCTGCGGCACCGCCTGCGATGTCTGCGTACCGGGCGAGCGGCAGCACGCGGTCGCGGCGACGCGCGTTCGCCGCCCTATCCCGATTCGGCCCGACGACGACCGCCCGGACACACTGCGCATCCTGATGGGCCTCGCCGCGCTCCCCTTCGCGATGGGGCGGCGCAAGGTGGCGCGCGTGCTGACCGGCGCGACGAGCAGCCCGATCGGCGAGGACCGTTGCTCTGAGTTCGGCGCGCTCCAACACCTGACGATCAAGGATTTGGAAGAGGTGATCGAGCGACTGATCGGCGAGGGCCTGATCGGACGCGAGGCAATTGGCGAATTCCCCGTCCTCGCGCTCACGCCGCGCGGTCGCCGGGCGATTGACGATCCCGCGCTGCTGCCGGAATGGTCCCGCCACACGCCCGATGCTGACGCGATGGACGAGGCGGACCCCGATCTACTCGCCGAACTGAAGACCTGGCGCACAGACAAAGCCCGCGAAGCCGGGCTTCCCGCCTACTGCATCCTCCCCAACGCGACCCTCGAAGCGATTGCGGTTGCCCGCCCCGCGTCGCACGACGCCCTCCGCCGCATCAAGGGCATCGGCGACAAAACCGCCGAAACATATGGCGAGGAACTGCTTGCTTTGCTCGCGTGAAGAACGTTTCCGCGCGTTGATAATGGATCGCCCATGTCCGCCCGATTACGCTTCCAATCGTTCGGCGAGCACTTCCGGGTGCCGCTCCATGATCTGCAAGAGCCGGAGAGCGGGCCCGCTCGGCCGATTGACCCCTTGCTCCCATGCCTTCACGGTCTTGTCGCTGACGGAAAGCACAGCGGCAAATTGACGCTGTTTGAGGCCGAGCCGGATGCGCAGCGCGTGAATCTGCTCGGGGGTGTATACATGCGGCGGTGGCGGGATGACCACCGAATTCTGCTTCCGTATTCGCTTGCGGAGTTCCGGGGCATCCCGCCGCGCGATTGACACAGCCTGCCGAGCGGACTCAACGAGAAGATCACCAAAGTTCTCCGGCGTTACTTCCAGTATGTCGGTCTCATTCCGTGCCATCCAATGCCTCCTTGATCTCTCGTATTGCCGTCCGTAACGTCTTTCGCTGTGTATCAGTTAGATCGGCTTGCTGATTCTTGGTGTAGATAAGCAAAAAGAAGATGACGCCATATACCTCCACGTACACGTAGATCACGCGCGCACCACCGCTCTTCCCGCGACCGGGGAGCGAAACGCGTATCTTGCGTGCACCGCCCGTGCCCTGGATCACGTCACCCTTGTGTGGATTCACACGAAGTTCAGCCACGACTGCGTCGAGCGCGCCTTGCGGCAGCATCTTTTTAGCAAGCCGCTCAAAGTATGGAGTAGTGCGAAACGCGATTTCATCCACGAAGAGATACTACCAGATTCTGGTATTAATACCAAGAGCCTGAGGGTAGGGATTATGCCCGCGCTTTCCGCACGGCCGCTTGCCAGCCTGCGTACAAAGTCTCGCGCTCGTCGTCGCGCATCCGGGGTTCGTAGGTGCGATCCACGGCCCAATTCGCGGCGATCTCGTCCTGATCCCGCCAATAGCCGACGGCTAGCCCGGCGAGGTAAGCCGCGCCGAGGGCAGTCGTCTCCGTTACCTGCGGACGCTGCACCGACACGCCGAGGATGTCTGCCTGGAACTGCATCAGGAACTCGTTGCGCACCATCCCGCCGTCCACGCGCAATTGCTTGATGGCGATGCCGCTCTCGGTTTGCATCAGATCGAGCACATCGCGCGTCTGGTAGGCGACCGCTTCGAGCGTCGCCCGGACGATCTCGGCGCGTCCGCTGCCCCGCGTCAGGCCGACGATT
>JALYXG010000117.1 GCA_030947205.1 Chloroflexota bacterium | reverse complement strand
AACGAACGAGGCCTTGTCCGAGCAGAGCCAGAGCACCGCCTCGGCGATCTCCTCCGGCGTACCGAGTCGCTTGATCGGGTGGAGGCCCGCGAGCATCGCGTACATCTCCGTCCCCTCCGTGATCCCTGACCGTTCGAGCATCGGCGTGGCGATGAAAGCGGGGCAGACGGCGTTGACGCGGATGCCCTGGGTCGCGTATTCGATGGCGGCGACCTTGGTCAGGCCGATGACGCCATGCTTGGCGGCGGTGTACGCCGCCGCGTTCGCGAAGCCGACGACGCCGAGGATGGAGGCCATATTGACGATCGCGCCGCCGCCATTCGCCAGCATCGCCGGGATCTCGTGCTTCATGCAGAGCCAGACACCGGTGAGGTTGACGGCGAGCACCCGGTCCCATTGGTCCGCCGGATAATCGGCGGTGGGCGCTTGCGTGCCCTCGACGCCCGCGTTGTTACACGCATAGTCCAGCCGCCCGTACGTCCGGATCGTTGCGTCGGTCAGTTGCGCGACCTCCGTGTCTCGCGACACGTCGCCGGTGACGTGGATTGCCGTTCCGCCCTGATCGCGGATCATCACGACCGTTTCCTGCCCCCCGGCCTCGTACCGATCAGCCACGACGACCGACGCGCCCTCGCGCGCGAACGCCAGCGCCGTCGCGCGGCCGATACCGGAACTGGCACCCGTCACGACCGCGACCTTGCCCGTAAATCCCCCGGTCATCTCATGCCTCCTGTTCGTCCGTCTTTCCATCGCTCTCTTTCCCACAGTGGGCCCGTTTGTTCCTCCCCGGGAGTACGGTCATGCTGCCGGGGCCGAACACCGCGCGGCCCCGCGCCCCCCGGCTCAGGATCAATTTGCCGATGACGCCGACCATTCCGGTGAGCGCGCGTGCCCAATCGAGGACCGGGATCACCTTCGTCTGCCCATTCGTGACGGTGACGATCGCGATCGGCTGAATCCACGCGCCGCCACCACCACCGCCACCTTCCTGCGCCGCCCGATGGTCCGCCTCCGCGTTCGCGCTCGGCTGGGATCCCATACCGAATCCGAATCCGTAGGTAACGACCCCGATGGGGATGATCGTTGTGTCGCCGACGGTGCGGGATTCGCCGCAGGCCACGTCAATATTCACGTTCGCGCGGATGCGTTCGAGTACTCTGCTGAACAATCCTTCGAAGCCCGATGCCGTCTCACTGCGTGTTGCAGTCATCCTGGATACCTCCTCGTTGATCCGCCCGGCGCAGCGATCTGGCGCCGGGCGGAGGTGACTACGCGATCATTGGGCCGATGCCGGAGCGCCTCATGTGCCCTTCGATACCGAGGCAACGTGTTCGCCGATGGCGCCGTGCCGCTTCTCCCACTCGGTGCGCCCCCACGCCAGCCAGGTCGCCACTTCCGCCACCCGCTCGCCGAGCGCGCGGGCGCCCTCCAATTCCGTCTCGGTGGGGATGCGATTGCCCGCCGCGCCCGTGATCGCGGTCGCTCCGTAGGGCGCGGCGTCGTTCTCGAGGATCGGCATCTGCTGGCCGGGGGTGACGACGATCATGCCGAGGTGCATCATCATCGTCAGGATCGAATGGAGCGCCTGCTCATTGCCGCCATGCGGTGTCGCCGACGTAGTGAACGCGCCCCCCGGCTTGTCGCGGAAGAGATAATGCCGCCACGGGCGCGATCGGTCGGTGGTGGGTGAGTTGCTGGCGGTTACGCACTCCTCGAAGAGGCGCTTGACGGGCGAGGCCATGCTGCCGAAGTAGGCGGGCGCGCCGATCACGAACGCATCCGCCGACCCGAGCTTGCCGACGACCGTCGCGCGGCGCATCTGCATGTCGTGTTCGCGCTCGCCGGGCCGGAGCGCCTCGACGGGCAGGTCCTCGACCGCGAGCATCTCCGTCTCGATGTTCGGCACGCGGCGCGCGCCCTCCGCGACCTGTTCCGCGAGCGACGTGATCGCGCCGAAGCGGCTATAATAAACGATCAGCACGCGCGTTTTCCGTATCTGCTCTTGCATCACATTCTCCCTCCCGGCACGTCAATCGCCGTACCGTTGCATCGCCCAGTGTCCAGCAGCGCTATCGTCAACTCAGACGCCCTTCACGACGTAGGTGTTGGCGACCTTGTCATGCCACGTCTGCTTGTTCGGGTCCCACAGCATCCACAGGTAGCCGAGCAGGAGCGCCGCACCGGAGACGATCTTCATCGCGGAACGGGCGAAGGCCATCCCGATCGAGACGGGCTGTCCGCCACGCGCGACGACGCGGATGCCCATCGCCTTCTTGCCGATCGTTTGACCGTTCCAGTAGGTAATCAGGAGCGCCTCGTAGGCGATGAAGAAGAGGGTCTGCAACCCCGAACCGCCGGAGCGATAATGGATACCGCCGCCGGTGATCGCGAGGCTCGCACCGAGCGAGGCCGCGAAGATGTTGGCGGGGATGCTGACAACGATGCCGTCCAGTATGATAGCGAGGAGCCGCCGCCAGAAACCGGCATATCCGGTCGCAATCGCCGGTGATTGCCCGTTGGAGATCGGCTGACCAGGCGGTGTTTGTGCAGATGGATACTGACCTTGTGGTGTGTCTGTGCCCATGATGACCTCCTATCGTATGAGCAGCCTGCACGCACCTGCCGCGCACATCGCTCCTCGGCTCTTTCGGGTGGTACGACCGCACCACCCGCCACGTATACAAGGTACGGCACGCACCGTGGCAGCCGCGTGACAGCACGCCTCTCCGTGTGGCAAAACCGTAACGGGTGGAGCGGCACGGAACCCGTCGGCGCTTTTCAATACGCATGCCGTTTGCAGAAACGAAATGATTCCCCACCTGTCTCCGGCTTAAACGAGATTGTCATGCTTTTGCCATACCCATCCCCCAGATGTGACAACTCTGCGATACGCCCCGAACGATCCTGCAAATAGCTTGGGGGGAAATGGCCGTGCTGCCGAGCATCGCGCTCGGTACGATCGCCGACTTCTCCGCTACGTCATGGAAAAAGGAATTGACGCGACGACACGCGCGTTGTCTACGACGCGCAGCGGACAGGGAGGAAGGTAGTATGTGGTGGCAAAACCTGCTCTGGGGCTTCTGGAACGGCCTGACGGCGTGGATTATCCTGATCGTCCATGTCTTCGGTGGCTGGCACGGGTATCCCTTCTATAACGTCGCGAGGGACGGCAACTGGTACGACCTCGGATTCTTGCTTGGCGCGGGGTCTCCACTGCTCGGAACATTCGGCTCCGGCAGGCGCAGGGCTACTCGCCGACCTGCGGAGCGTGCATCCACCTGAAAAAGCGAAGTCGCCAGTTTGTAAACCGGCCTGCGGTTTTACCCTGCTTCAGACCTGTTCGGCAGTCGCCAACACGGCCGCGACAACGTCGTTGAGCGGCCGTGTCATGTCGAGGCGAACGACGTCCGTCATTTCCGTCGGCTCGACGAAGGCGGCGCGGAGGGCCGGCCAGAGTGCGAGACGGGCGTCCGATACCGCGTGCGGGTCATGCGCGCGCGTGGCGAGCCGTGCCTGTATGGTCGCCTCGTCCGCCTCGCAGACGAACACGCGGAGTGGCGCCTGCGTCCGTTTCGCCAGGCGGCGGATGGCGGCGCGCTCCGCTGGGGCGCCATAGGTCGCATCGAGGATGACGGACTGGCCGCGACGCAGCGACCGCGCTGCCCGCCGGTGCAGCGTTGCGTAGGTCCGCCGCGTCATCGCCGCGCTGTAGAGGCCATGCCGGAACGTGTCGTCGCGGTGTTCGGCGGGCGCGCGATGCGCCAGTTCCTTGCGGACGCGATCGGACGAGAGATGCACGAGGCCGAGATGGCGGGCGAGCGCACCGGCGAGGCTCGTCTTGCCCGTCGCGGGCAGGCCCATCGTGACGAAGAGTGCCGGATGAGACACTCCGCCCGCATACGACCATGCCAGATGGAAATATTGCCGCGCCTCCGTCAGTGCCCGTTCGGCTCCATCGTCGGCGATGCGCTGTTCATCGAGGCCGAGACTGAGTACCTTACCCCGGACATACGCGCGGTACGACAGGTAGAAGGGGAGCAGCCGCCGGAGTTGCTGATCGCCGCTCGCGGCGATATACGCATCAATGAATGCCGCCGCGAGATCGGCCCGTCCATAGCGGGTGAGGT
>JALYXG010000112.1 GCA_030947205.1 Chloroflexota bacterium | reverse complement strand
GCGGGCTTTAGCCTGCATCAGAGAAGCAGGCTAAAGCCCGCCACCACCAGGAAAATTGCCCCTCCCGCCGCAGCGGGGGAGGGGCTGGGGGAGGGGGACTTCCATGCATGTTCGCATCGTCGAAGTTGGCCCGCGCGACGGGTTGCAGAACGAATCAGTCTTCGTCCCGACCGAGGCGAAGATTCGCTTCATTGATCTCCTGACGGACGCGGGGCTACCCGTTATCGAGGCGACCTCGTTCGTCAGCCCGAAGGCGATCCCCGCCCTTGCGGACGCCGACCAGGTCTTCCCCGCGATTGCGCAGCGACCGGGCACGCGCTACCCCGTTCTTGTACCGAACCTGCGCGGCCTCGACCGAGCATTGGCGGCAGGCGTGCGGGAGATCGCCCTGTTCACCGCCGCCTCGGAAACCTTCACGAAGCGAAACATCAACATGACGATTGACGAATCGCTCGCCGTCTTCGCCGCTGTGATGGAGCGAGCGCGACCGGAAGGTTTGACGGTGCGCGGCTATGTCTCGACCGCTTTCGGTTGCCCATACGAGGGATACGTCCCACCGACCAGGGTCGCGGAAGTAGCGCGGCGGCTCTTCGATCTCGGCGTGGCGGAGGTCTCCATCGGTGACACGATCGGCGTCGCGACACCCAATCAGATCGTGGAAATGATGCCACTCCTGACCGACATCGCGCCGGTCGAAGCGCTCGCGCTCCACCTGCACGACACGCGCGGCACCGCACTCGCGAACGCCTACGCCGGCCTGCAAGCGGGCATTACCTGCTTCGACAGCGCAGCAGGCGGGCTGGGCGGTTGCCCCTATGCGCCGGGTGCGTCCGGCAACCTCGCCACGGAAGATTTGCTCTACATGCTCGACGGCCTCGGCATCGAGACCGGTGTGGAGATCGCGAAGGTCGTCGCCGCGTCCCACTTCCTCGCCACCGTCCTTGGCCACGACCTGCCGAGCCGCTACCTCGCCGCTTTCAACGCGACGCATCCTTGCCAGCCCACGCCCACACCGCTATAGTTTCGCGCGGGCGGCACAACGTGACAGGATAAGGTGGGGAGATGACCGGCGGCGCCGACGCGACGGAGATACCGGCCCTATTGCTCGACCGCTATCGCGTGGACGGGTTACTCGGCGAGGGTGGCCTCGGCACGGTTGTGATGGCCTTCGACACCCGCCTGAAGCGGCGCGTCGCCATCAAGTCACTCCGTCGCGCGCTCTACACCGCCGATCCCGACCAGTTCCGCCGCCTCGAAGAACGCTTCACGCGCGAGGCGGAGGCAGGCTCCCGCATGGGCAGCCACCCGAACCTCGTCACCGTCCACGATTTCGTCAGCGACGCGGACAAGACGCTCTATTTGATCCTCGAATACGTCGCGGGCGGCACGCTGGCGCAGCGGATCAAGCAGGGGCCGCTGCCGCCGGACGACGCCTTGCGGATCACGGCGGAGGCGGCGCGCGGGCTTCAGGCGGCGCACGACGCGGGCCTCGTCCACCGCGATGTCAAGCCCGCCAACCTTTTTATCGCCGCCGACGGGCGCGTCGAGGTCGGGGACTTCGGCATCGCCCAGATTGACGACATCTCCGGCCGCACGCAGACGACGACCGGGCACCCCGGCACGCCGATCTATATGAGTCCCGAGCAGGCGGGGACGACGGGCTACGTCAGCCCCGCCGCCGATCAGTACAGCCTCGGCCTCGTGTTGTTCGAGATGCTGACGGGCAAGGCGTATAAGCGACTGCGCAAGCAGGAAGCGGCGGAGATGATCGCACGGCAGCCGCCCCCCGTCGCCGCACTCGTCGAGCGGATGCTCGCCCCCGACCCCGACGACCGCTACCTTTCGATGCGCGATCTCGGACTGGCAATTGCCGCCGTCGAGCGCACCCTCGCCATGGAGGCGGAGACGCCCTATCGCGCACCGATCAGTGCCGGGCCACCCGGTACGCCCTCTGCCGTCAGCGACAACTCGACGCATCCCATTGCTGTATCATCGGGCGTGTCGCCCACCCCGCCATCGCCACCGTTTATCGTCCCGCCGCAACCGGTCCACCGCCCGGCCCCGCCGCCGTCGCGGACGAGTCGCCGCGCTTTTCTGGCAGGCATCGGCGGCTTGGGCGTAGCAGGCGTCGCGGGCGGGGCGATCTTCCTGCTGCGCGATCCGGGCGGCGGAAAGGACGCGCTCGCCACCAGTTCGCCCGTTGTCGGCGCGGGCGCACCGACAGTTGGGCAGACAACGATCGGCGCCGCGCCGCTGCCGACGATCCAACCAACCACGACGATAACGCCCACCGCGACGCGCCTGCCCGCGACCGAAACCCCGGCGCCGACTGCCGCTCCGCCCAGCCCGACACCGCGAATCCCGACAGCAACGACGCCCGCCATCCTTCAGCCGACCGCCAGCGGGCCGAATAAGGGTGTGCAGGTGCAGCGCGCCCTCACCAGTCTCCCTGCCGGGAGCAGCGTCTACTACACAGATATTTCCTCCAATTCGAGCGCATCGGTTGACCCTGATCGCATCTACCCCGCCGCCGCGCTGATTGACCTGTTCATCATCACCGAGGCGTATCATCAGGTTGACCAGAACAAACTGAAATTGACCGACACCCTGCCGATCCGCCCGGAAGACATCGTTGGTGGTACGGGCGTCCTCCAGAACCGGCAAGGTGGCACGACGACGATCAAGGAGTGCGTTGACCTCATCACCGCCGAGAGCGATAACACCGCCGCAAACCTGCTCATCAACCGTCTCGGCATGGACGCGATCAACGGCACGATCAAGACGCTCGGACTGTCGCATACCGCCCTGCGCCGCCGCCTCGCGGACGACGCCGCGCGCAAGGCGGGCATCGAAAATGAGACGAGCGCGGGCGACATGGCGGCATTCCTCGCGCAACTCGTGCGCGGCAATGTCTACAACCGTACCGTCTCGAACGCGCTCGTCCAGGCGATTGCGCAGCAGAACAAACCGGAGTGGGATTTCCTCGGCGGCGGCCTCCAACCGCGCCCGCAGATCGTCCACATGACCGGGCAGATCCCGCCCGCTAATGGCGCGCCGGGTGTCCTGCACGATGCCGGCATCTTCTACCCGACCAACAAGGGCGCGTACATCTTCGTCTTTTTGAACCAGTCTACCGCGACGAACAAGGAGATCGGCGTCAAAGCGGGTGAGGTTTCCCAGACGATCTTCCCGATCGCGACGGCCTGACGCGGATGCGGCATCGGCGTACGCTCGTCGGGAGTTTCGCGCTCGTGCTGATCGTCGCGGCGGTCGTCATCTTCGGCGTCCTCCGCACCGTCTCGCGCCCGCCACCCGCCGCGACCGCGACTGCGCGCGTCGCCGTGCCCACGCCCACAGCCGCCCAGCCAACGTCAACGGTGGCCGCAACGCCGATCCCGACGGTCGCCACTCCAACGATTCCGCGTGCAACCGCGACGGCCGTGCCCGCGACACCGGAAGCGACCGCGACGCCGTCGCTCATCCGCCCAACACCACCGGTGCAAACCCCGACCGCGACCGCCGCGACCTCAACCGGCAACCTGACGCGCGATGTGCAGGCGATCCGCGCCCGCGACTTGCCTGACACGAATAGCGTCACCGTGATCGTCCTCGGCGGCGAGGAAGTCCACCTCGACGACGCGCGCGAGGTGTATCCGGCGAGCACGGTCAAACTGCCGATCTATCTGACACTCGCCCATCGCATCCGCACCGGCGAAGTGGCGCTCACTTGGGACACGCCGATCACCGTGCAGCGGGACGACATCGTCGGCGGCACGGGCGTGCTGCAAAACGCGCCGGGCAGCACGCATTCCGCGCGCGAGATCGCCCAACTGATGATTACTGAGAGCGACAATGTCGCCGCTAATCTCCTGCTCGGCAGGCTCGGCGGTGGACAGGACACGAGCCGCGATCACCTGCGCGCGGGCGCGACCGTCGTGGACGACTACCTCGCCGCGCTCGGCGTGCATGGCATGACGCTCCGCCACGGCTTGCAGGACAGCCAGGCATTCGCGACCGGCACACTCAGCACGACGACCGGCGCCGCCCTCGCCCAGCTCCTGCTGCGCACGGAGCGTGACCAAGCCACCCTCGACGGCGCGCCGGATGTCCTGGCGCTCCTCGGCGAGCGGGGCACGCACAACCCGTGGCACCCAGCGGACGCTGTCGCCTGTGGCCTGACCATCCAGCGGATCGGCGGCATCTACCCCGCCTCGGCGGAGCGCCCCGGCGTCCGGCTCGACGCGCTGATCGTCGCGACGCCGGGCAGCGCCGTCCGCTACATCCTCGCCGTCGCCGTCCCGACGACGCCCGCCCTCGAACGAACGGTCGAAATGCAGATCGCCCACTTCGAGGGCGACCTGCACCTGCTCCTCACCAACCACTGGGCGCAATGCGTGGACACGACGACGCGGCAGACCGCACCCTGAACGGGGGATGGGCAAGACACCGTAGATTTCGCGCGGCTATTCTGATCGCACGAGACTGAATTTATAACCTTTTTTGCAAATAGATAACACTTGACACAAAAGTTGATCTATACTGTGACAAGATTCGTGCATTTGCGCGGCTGGGTCATATCAGGAGGTTCCCATGAAAAGTGTACACATGCGTCGTTGGATCGCGACCGGGATGACCGGCGCGTTGTTCGCGCTGGTGGCGGCCATCGGGGCCGGGCCGGTGGCTGCGGACGGGAATGGCGCGGGCCAACCGCTCGTCCAGCCCTATCCCGGTCAGGACCCACAAAGCCCGATCCAGGTCGTCAGCAGCCCCGGCTTCGTCCAGACCGGCACACAGGCCAACCCGATCACGGGGCAGATCAATGTTGGCAACGGCGTCCAGGTGCCGATCAACGGCGGCCTGGTTGGCAATGGCGTCCCCTATTATCCGGGGTACGTGTATTCCGGTGTCCCGTATTATCCCGGTTACGTCTACCCGAACATCCCTTACAATCCCGGCTACGTCTATCAGAATGGCGGCGTGTACGGCTACACGCAGGCAGGCCCAATCGTCGGCTATGATGCCAACGGCGCGGCGCTCGTCTACGATGTCCGTGGCGGCACGGTGGATCGCTATGTGACCGGCCCCGACGGCAAGTACTGCGAGGCGAACTCCGCCGGTCAGTGCCAGCCGTAACACACGGCAT
>JALYXG010000110.1 GCA_030947205.1 Chloroflexota bacterium | reverse complement strand
ATACTCGACCGTTTCGTCGAGCGCAGGCAGTTCGCGCATCAGACTGCGCAGATAGGTCCATGTGCCGCCCGCGCCCTCCGGCAGAAGAAAGACGGCATTGATGCCGATCCGCATCCGCTCGGTCATCGGGCAGTCATCCGCGCGCCGATCCGGGGTGGGCGATCCTCGCTAACTCTCAGGAGCGTCGCGAGAGTCAGTTCGGCGGTCTTGCGCCAGGTAAACTGGGCCGCCCGCTCCCGCCCCCGCGCCACCATCCCCGCCCGCAGCACGCTGTCGTCGAGGACGCGCCGCAATACATCGGCCAGCCCCGCCACATCGTCGGGCTCCACCAGCAGCGCCGCCTCCCCCGCTACCTCCGGCAGCGCCGTCGCCGTCGTCGTCACCACCGCCACCCCGCTCGCCATCGCCTCCAGCACCGGTAGCCCGAACCCCTCGTAGCGCGACGGCAGCACAAACATCGCCGCCCCTTGATACAACGCCGGCAGATCGGCGTCGGGCACCCACCCCGTCACCACCACCTCGCCCCCCAGCCCCGCCGCCCGCACCTTCTCCTCGATCGATCCGGCGGCGACGCTCCGCAGCCCGACCAGCACGAGTTGCGCATGTGTCGCTCCGTGCTGGCGCAAGGCCGCGTACGCCGCGATCAGCGTGTCGAGGTTCTTGTGCGGCAGCAACGTCGCGACCGAGAGGATGTACGGGACGCGGATGCCGTACGCACCCACGACGCGCGCGACCTCCCCGGCGGGCACGCGTCGGGAATAGGCGGCATCGGGCGCGTTGGGCGTCACGGTGATCCGTTCGGGCGACACGCCGTACACCGCCTCGATGCGGCGCTTCGTGTACTCCGACACCGTCAGAATCTGCGACGCCGATCGCACCGATTGCCGGATGAGCCGGGTAAAAAGCGCGCGGTCGAGCGATCCGAAGTTTTCCGGGCAATCCTCGTGCTGCGTGTCGTGGATCGTGATCACCGAGGCGTAATGCGGGCGTGCCGGCCCGATGAATGCGGGAGAAAAAAGCACATCAACCTTTTGCCGCCGCGCCTGCGCCGGCAAGCGCGTATATTCATATGCGAGGCGGCTCGCCCACATCGCACGCCGGTTCGCCACGGGCGGGATGCGGCAGATCACCTCGCGCGCGTTGAGATACGCGCCGATCCCGAACGATCCCGCGTTGTTCCGTTCGGTGAAAAGGGAATACGCGGTTTCCGGATCGAGCAGCGGCATTTCCCGCATCAAGCACCGGAGATACGTTTCCATCCCAGCCATCTTCCCCAAGGCGAGGAACAGGCCATTGACACCGATCCGCCGTGCAGTCGCGCGCGGAGACTCCCGCTCGTCGGAGACGACTGATGTGCGCATCACCGACCGCGCAATTCGTTGCGGTGCGACGCAAGGCGTGCATAGACCGCCGTCAGCGCCGCGACGTGCGCATCGAGGGTGAACCGTTTGGGGGCCTCGCGCGCAGCCGCGCGAGGCCGTTGTGCGACCGCGACAACGGCCTCGGCGAGCGCTTCCGCATCGCGCGGCGGGACGAAATCTGCGTACTCCCCAATCACCTCCTGCACCGAGTGGCCGGTGGTCGTGACGACTGGGCAGCCGAGCGTCGCCGCTTCGACCGCCGCGAAGCCAAACCCCTCCGAGACCGACGGGACGATCACGCAATCCGCCGCGAGGAGGTAGGACGGCAAGGCGGCCCGTGGCACCGGATCGCGGACCGTGACGTACTCCGTCAGCCCCAATCGGGCGATGCGCTGGCGCAGCCGCTCGTATTGATCGGGCGGGTCGTGATCGAGGAGCATCACGAGGTGGCTCAGCGGGAGCCGCGCGCGGATCATCGGTGCCGCATCAATCAGGTATTCGACCCCCTTGAGGAAGCCGGGCCTGCCGAAGTAAAGCGAAAGGAACACCCCGTCATCAAGCCCGAGTTCCGCCTTCAGATTGCGCGGGCGATGGCGCGCGCGATCCCAGAAGGTGTAATCGAGGGCGGGATAGATAACCGCCGTCCGCTCCGGCGCAATGTGCATCAGCCGCACGAGCCGTCCGCGCGTGAACTCCGAGACGCAGAGATAGCGCGCGAACGGCAGGCGCAACATGCCCGTCTCGAAGAGCCGAAAAAGGAACGCCCGCCGGGGGTGCAAACCAGGGAGCGCGCCGATCAAGTCGGCGAACACCTCATGAACGGTGTGGACGACCGGCTTGCGTGCGATTGTCGCGGCGAGCCACGCGGGCACCGCCGAATTCGGCGTCGCCGCGTGGACCACATCGGCCTGCCGCGCTTTTTGGAGCGTCAGGGGAAAGGCCAGCAGGGTAAAAAATCCCCTGCGCGCCCAGCGCGGCGTCCAAATCCGCAGCACCTCGACACCGTGGCGACGCTCGCGCCCCTTCGTTCCCGGCACGCGCAGGGTGATGACGGTGACGCGATGGCCCGCGCGGGCTAGCGCCGCCGTCACATTGTCGAAGAGTGTTTCGACGCCGCCGATGTGCGGCGGGAAGTATTCGAGCACGATGAGGATGCGTAAGAAGCGCGTTCTCTCCATGTTCCTCGCTCTACACCGGCATCATCGCGCGTCGAAGGAGCAACGCTTAACCGTCGCTCCCACTACTTCACGACTTTCAGGCCGAGGATGCCCTTGAAGAAGCTGGCGATCATCAATTGGAAGCCGACGGCGACCGCCGTGATGGACGGGACCAGCATGCGCATCATCGCGCTCACACGCAGTCCGCCGAAGTCCACCGATCCCCAGATCACCACCGCGACGAGGATGCCGATACACCCGGCTGCGACGAGGACCAGGCCGATCAGCAGAGTCGCTTCGAGCGGTAATCGGGCGAAAAAGGAGTTGAAGCGTTGTTCCGGCGGCACCAGCCCGTCGTTGATCGCGAACTCCTGCGCGAGGATGGCGAAGAACATGGATTGCGTGCCGACCATGACGAGCAGGCTGGCGAGCAGGAGCGTGTGGATATCGAAGCCGATCCTCCCCACCCGCACCGGGCCGATCGTCAGGGAGATCATCATCAGGAGCCCGACGACGACCGCCGCGAAGCCGGGATACAGGAAGAGCCAGCGAGGGCTGTACAGCAAGAGAAATCGGAGATGCCGCCAGCCATCCCGCCAGCTGCGGAGATGCGGCGGGCGGCTCCGCCCATCGCGCGACAGCGTCGTCGGCACCTCGGTGACGCGCAGGTCGTGCATCGTCGCCTTGACGACCATTTCGCTCGCGAACTCCATGCCTGTGGTGCGCAAATCCAAATCCAGCATCGCGTCGCGCCGGAACCCGCGCAGGCCGCAATGGAAGTCGCGGCTCGGGCCACCGAAGAAGAGCCGACCGATCATCGTCAGCACCGGGTTGCCGAGATATTTGTGGAGTTTCGGCATCGCCCCCGGCTCGATACCGCCCGCGAAGCGATTGCCCATCACGAGATCGAACCCGGCGCGCAGTTGCTCCACGAAGGGCATCAATTCCATGAAGTTGTAGCTGCCGTCCGCGTCGCCCATGATGACGTAGCGGCCATGGGCGGCCTCGATCCCGTAGCGCAATGCGTTACCGTAGCCGCGCGCCGGGACATCAACGACCCGCGCGCCGCATTCTTCGGCGATCCGCTGCGATCCGTCGTTGCTGCCGTTGTCCGCGATCAGCACCTCGCCATTGACGCCGGACTGGTCGAGGAAGCGGCGCGCGGTCTCGATGCAGAGCGCCAATGTTTCCGCTTCATTCAGGCAGGGCATGAGGATGGTTAGCTCGCACGCGCTCGTTTCCGCTTCGTCTTCGTTTCGGTATGGTATCCGCATGGACGGTTCGTGCTGCATCACATCGGGGGATTGGCTTAACACCTTTGCATCTCCACGGTACACGGCCCCAGCGACACCCTTGGGTGCCGACGCTTCGATGAAACGGCAACAGGTTCCTCTCCCAGGTTACCGCTACCGCGCGACGGAGTATAGCACAGTGGGGCAGTAGCCCCGGCCATGTGTGGCCACGAATGCGCCTGACCGCCGCATATGCTACCATTCGCCCGCCGCCGTCAACCGGCCATCTCTACAGACGGATCAAGTAGGTTCTATGTCCCCCGACGCGACCCCAACCAATGCCATGAAACGCCCTTCACCGGTCGTCCTCCTCGCGTTGCTGCTCATCATCCTCCTCAAGGTCGCGGAGCAGCCCCTGACAAAGATCGTGGCGCTCGGGGCGCTCCTGGTCTTGCTGTGCGTGATCGTCGGTCGCTTCTTGCGGAACACCCATATGGGACGCCTCGCGCTACCGCTGCCGGTACGTGCGGTAGTTCGGCTCATCGCGGGGGTGATCGCCGTCCTCATCCCATTCGCCATGCTCGCCGCCCAGCCCCAATTACGGGCAATGTACACACCCGACCAGTTCGCGACCGCGCAAGAGATCACGAGCCAGCGCGGATTTTATGGCAGCGAAAGCGACCCGGCGGGGAATCGCTATGTCTGGACCCAGGGGAGCGCCCGGCTCGTCTTCGATTTCCTCGTCCACAAACCGATAACGATCACCTTCGACGCGCGGAGCGCGGCAATCGCGGGGGGGCCGGACGCGCCGGTCTTTGTCCAGGTCAATGGGAAGGATGCCGGCGAATTCCGTCCTGACCCGAAGAACAACGGATTCCAGTCGTTCAATCTGACGTTCGTCCCGTACGATTGGGGGGGGCAACGGAGCGAAGTCAAACTGGTTCCGCAACAATCGTTCACGCCATCGAAGAGCGATCCGCGCACGCTGGGGACGATGATCCAGCGCATCACGATTGACAAGAGCCAGGCATGGTCCACCGTCGCGCGACGGATTTGGCTGGTGTGGGCACTCCCTGTTTTGGCCGTGCTCGCGTTCGCGCTCGCCTGGATCGCGCGGCGCTACCAGACGGCGCTCGCCGGGTACGGGGCAATTGCTGCCTGTTGCCTTGGTCTGGGCTGTGCGGCGGCGGCGCTTTTTCTCCTCCTGAGGGTCGGCTTCATCGAGCAGCGGACGTACCTCGTCTGGTCGTTAGGGAGCGCCTACGTCGGCGGTTGCTTCGCGGTGGCGGCGCTCACGCTGCCGCTCGGGCAGCCGGACGCGGCGAGCGTTTTCCAACGGGCGCGCGTCCGGATCGCGCAATCGCGCCTCAACCGGGTGATCGCGCGGATCAAGCCCGCTACGCTTTCGCTCCCGCGCGCCGCCGAGGAACAGATCGCAACCAGGCGGTTGATCGTCCGCGACCTGCTCGTGCTCTTCGTCGTTGCGTTCGGCATCCGCTGCCTATGGGCGGTCGTCGTGCCGCCGTGGCAAGCGCCGGACGAGCCGGATCAGTTCACCTACGTCACCCACCTCGCCGAACAGCATGAAATCCCGCACGCCCCGTATCCAGACTATCCTGCTTACTCGAAGGAAAACACCACCAGTTGGGACCTCACGCTACTGACACGTCTCTCGACTCTGGGATCATCATCCGCGCCTAACCTACCGTATTATCCGATTGCGTACGATTATCACGATGCCCGCACCTACCGCGGCGCCGACACAGACCGTCGGAGCGCCGCCGCCGGGCGCGCGAGTTCGAACCCGCCCTTGTATTATCTCTACAGCACACCCGTGTATCTGCTCTTCGAAGCCGCGCCCATCCTTTCCCGTCTCTTTGCCGTACGGCTAGGCTCCGCCGTACTGGGCGCGCTGAGTTGCGTCTTCGGCTACTTGCTCGCATACGAGTTGCGGCGGACGCGGCGGTGGGGATGGTCGCTCGGGCTGTGCATGGCCCTGCTACCGATGTACGTCTTCATCACCTCCACGGTCAACAACGATGTCGCGATGGACCTTTGCGCGACAGCGCTGATCTGGCTGACGGCGCGGGCCTACCGGCAACGCGCATTCTCGCCCCGGCTCGCATTCGCACTCGGTATCACGAGCGGCTTGACGCTCCTCACGAAACCGACCGTTTTCCCCATTGTCGTTGTGGCGGGGATCGTCGTCCTCATCAAAATCATTCCGGCGCTCCACTCTTCATGGCAATTCGCCCGAACGCGATTGTCCGCCCTCGGCGCATATGCGGCCAGCGCGATCGCGGTGTACGGCCCGTGGG
>JALYXG010000109.1 GCA_030947205.1 Chloroflexota bacterium | reverse complement strand
TCGCGCGGCAGCGGCGCTGGGCCGACATCGCGCTGCTGATCGCCGCGATGATCGGCGCCACCCTGCTTTCGCCGCTGACCAAGCATCTCGTCAGTCGGGTGCGCCCGACCGCCTTTTTCCGCACCGCTGCCACCGGCTACAGTTTTCCCAGCGGCCACACGCTCAACGCCACCTGTCTCGCGCTGGCGCTGGGGTTCATCGTGTGGCGGATGCCCTGGCACCGGGCGATGAAGATTGCGTGGACGCCCGCGCTGGCGATCTATGCCGTCTGCGTCGGTGCGAGCCGGGTTGTCCTCGGCGTGCATTACCCAACCGATGTGCTCGGCGGCTTCCTGCTCGGCGCGGCATGGGGAACGCTGCTCATGACGCTCGTCCTCGTGGTGGAGCGGGGGTGGGGGCGAAGACGCGGAGCGCTCGGGGCGCCACGGTGATCTCGACGGGTGTTTTGCCGCCCTGCTCGCCATCGAGCGTGATGGGTTGCGGCGGCTCGGCGCGGATCGTCAGTCGCGTCGTCTCGAAATAATGGTTCTTCGGATCGGTTGCCTGCCTGCCGATCACCACCGACCACGCGCCCCGGATCAGTTGGTAGCGCGACCGGCCTTCCAGCGTGAAGACGACCAGTCGGCCATCGTTGATGGCGGCGTCCGGCCCCGCCTTGATGTGCTCGCCGACATACGTCCCGTTCGCGACGACGAGTTGATGCGTCGCGACATCGCACACCTTCTCAATGGCCTCGATATGCGCCTGGAAGTGCTGGTGGCGCGGCAGGACTTTGAGCGCGGCGACGCCGTATGCGAAGAAGCCGAGCGTGCGTTTGAGCCGCCGTGTTGCGGCGCGCGCGACATCGTCGGAGACGCCCATGCTGAGCGTGTTGATGAAGTACCGCCCATTCGCGCAGCCGAGATCAATCCGGGCAGTCTGCCCCGCCGCGATCACGCGCGCCGCCCCGTCGAGGTCGAGTGGGATGCCGAGCGTGCGGGCGAGATCGTTCCCCGTGCCCAGCGGGAGGACGCCGAGCGTGATGGGCCGGTTCGCGAACGCTTCCATCACGCCGGAGAGCGTCCCGTCGCCACCGCCGACGATGATTGTCTGTGAGCCTTCCGCGATAGCCCGCTGAATATTGGGGAGGAGCGTTCGCGGATCGTCTACCGCGACGGAGCGACCGAGCGCGACGCCCGCCTTCTTCAGCGCTGCCACGGCGTTGTCGAACTGCTTCGCGCCCCGCCGCGCATGCGTGTTGATGAACAGCGCCGCCGGAGCGTCCGCAGGCTTCTCCTGCTGCGGATTACTGTTCGCTGATACTCCTGCCTGAACCATCGTATTAGCCCTTTCCGTTGCGCATGCACGCCCGATGCGTGTAGGGTCGCGATAGCACGCAGTATACCAACCGCCCTTCTGACAGTGAGAAGCGGCGTGCCGATTTAATCCGCCGGTAGGTATTTTGCCGTAGAGAGTTTTAGAGGGACACATACATAAGGAGGATCGCTATGACACACTCGACGAGGACGTTCTTTGGACGCACACGCGTCATTTTCGCCACCGCCGTGGCGCTTTCGCTGGCGCTGCTCGTCATGATCGGCACGGCAACCAGCACATCCGCCGCCGATGTCTCCGTGACAATCAATGGCTTCGCCTTTATGCCGGCGAGCATCACTGTCCCCGTCGGGACGCGCGTCGTTTGGACCAATCAGCAGCCCCAGGTGTCGCACACCGTAACGAGTGATACCGCCGGTATCTTCGATTCGGGCGCCTTCCAGACGGGCGCGACCTTCGCGTTCACCTTCAACACGGTGGGTACGTTCGCGTACCACTGCAACATCCACCCGAACATGCACGGCACCGTCATCGTGACGGGTGCGGGCACGACTGCGACGACTGCTCCCGCAGCGACGACTGCGCCGCCTCCACCGCCTGCGCCGCCGACTGCCGCACCTGCACCGACCGCCGCGCTCCCGGCAGCGCCGCCACGGACAGGTGGCGGTGGCGAGGCCCACTTTATCCATCGTCTCGGCGACGGATAGCAGACGCCACCCGTTTCTGAATCCCATCGTCTGAGTCCTGAATTTGGAGGCCGTGGAATTGCCTATTCCACGGCCTCTCTTGATGCCATCCACCTTCCCGCAAGGCGACGCACGGACACTGACTGCGGCATGCATTCACGAGCAGTGCCTCGTGGAGTGTCATGTCTCTAACATTACGGGTGAAAAAGTTACTGAAAGTCACAAAAGTCTACTGAATAATATTGAACTATTCGATAAAACATTTCGTGTTGTTCATCTTAATAAAGTCGTGTACACTCTCTATCATACAGAAAAGTGTCGCGGTGCGTGGGGCGCTGCGGGCGATGTATCGGGCAGGTAGGGAGGGACAGTATGGGCGAGGTAGTGCCGTTTGGACGGGGACACAGTCGCGCTATTCATCTCATCATCATCGGTTTACTCATTGGCGCCTTTATGCAGATTCCTGCTATAGCTGTCGGCGCGGCGAATGCGCTCACGATGCAGACGGCGGTGACACGACCCGAAGCCAAGATCGGTCGTACCGACGCACAACGGTCGCTCACGCTCCAGGTAGGCCTGAAGGGGCCGGATGAGAAGACCAAAGACGCACTCATCGCGGATCTCTATAACCCGCAGTCGCCAGCGTATCACCAGTTTCTCACTCCGGCGCAGTTCACGAGCCGCTTTTTCGACACAAAGGCGCGTGCGGAGGTGGTGGACTACTTCGCGAGTAAAGGCTTCACGGTCACCGATCCGGGGCTGGGATCGGTGATCAGCGCGGCAGGGATAGTGGCTCAGGCGGAGCAGGCATTCGCCGTGACCATCGAGGACTACCGGGATGTGACGGGGCGAATCTTCTATGCGAACGACCGGACCCCGGCAATCCCGACGACGGTTGCGACGCTGATTGAGGGGATTGTCGGGTTGGACAATGCCGTCGTCCCGCAACCGGATTACGTCACCGCGCAGCCGGGGCAGACAACACGGAAGCCGGGGGAAACGCCGGATGTCAACAACGCGTGCGCCGGGGCCAAAGCGGTGCTACAGAATTACGCATATGCGCCGAACGAGTTCGGTACCGCCTACAATTTCGATGCCCTCTACGCCAAAGGCTTCAAGGGGCAGGGGCAAACCGTCGCGCTCTACGAGGCGTCGGACTTCCTGGACAGCGATGTCAACGCCTACAAGGCATGTTTTGGCCTTTCGCAGCCGGTGACGCGGGTGCTGGTTAATGGGGCCGTGCCGATCAACGGCGCGGTCGGCGAGGTCCTTCTGGATATAGATGTCGTGCTGGGGATGGTTCCGAACCTGAGTAGCCTGCTCGTCTATGAGGGCACGGACACGTTGACTCAGTACCAGAAAATGGCGAACGACAACCTGGCGCAGATGATCAGCACGAGTTACTCATCCTGCGAGTCCAACACCAACAGTGCGTTCCTGGACACGGAGAGCACCGTCTTCATGCAAATGGTGATGCAAGGGCAAACTCTCTTCACGTCCACCGGGGATACCGGTTCGGAGAGTTGCCTGCACAAGGGGGGGCAGTCGGTGCTCTCCGTGACGAATCCGGCGGGCCAGCCCTATGTCACCCCGGTCGGAGGCACTACGGCTTACATCGCCTATCAAACGACCAACCAATATCAGAGCGAAGCGGTCTGGAATGTCGCCGGTTCCGGCGCGGGCGGTGGTGGCCTGAGTCAACACTGGGCGCGACCATCGTGGCAGACAGGGCCTGGTGTCGTGAATCCGTACAGTAATGGCAAGCGGCAGGTTCCCGATATCACCGCGCCCGCCGATCCGGGCACCGGATACGTCGTCTACAATGGCGGCTGGAGCGCGAGTGGTGGCACGAGTGGCGCGGCGCCCTTCGTCGCGGCGGGCTACGCGCTAATTAACCAGCAGTACACCGCATACGGGCATGGGCCGCGCATCGGCTTCGCGTCGCCGGGGCTGTACGCCGCCCTTTCCAGTCAGCCATCCGCCTTCCACGATGTCACGGTCGGCGACAACTGCTGGCAGGGGACAACGTGCGGCACGCCGGGCACTCCTCCCGATAAATATCCCACCACCTCTGGCTATGACCTGGCAAGTGGTGTTGGTTCGTTCAACCTCGGCGTCCTCGCCGGTGTTGTGGCGCCCGCACCTGTCGGACCGCCGTCACCTTCGCCCGCTCCGCCGGGCAGGCCCGGCCCAACTGTTGGTGGAACCCCAATCTCCGTCCCGTCCGGTCGGCCAGGTCCATCGGTCGGTGGTTCGCCCGTTTCTATCCCGAAGCCGAGGTCCTGATACTGCCGCAATCGGTGGTCTATCTCCGCGCGTACCAACAACCTTTGAGCGCAAATCGGGATGGGGATACAGGGATGCCAAACGGCATCCCTGTATCCTCCTGTAACCCCCAGGGCATATACGTTCTCGCTATGCGGTGATGCATGGATGCTTCATCACGCTTGCCCTTCGCACGGATCGTGCAATACATCGCGCTTGGGTACGGCACGACTTGATACGATTCCGAATGGAGGCAACTATGCAGCGCATCCTGCCACGCGTCCGTCCCCTCGCGATCGCGATTATTCTCGTCCTTGCGCTCGCCACGCTGATGCCGCTCGGGGCGGCGGCGTACGACTGGCCGACCTTCAGCGGC
>JALYXG010000106.1 GCA_030947205.1 Chloroflexota bacterium | reverse complement strand
GCTCATTCGTTGGGCGGAACCGGCATCGGGGATGCGCGTGCTCGATCTCGCGAGCGGCACCGGCGAACCCGCGCTCAGCCTCGCCCCGCGCGTCGGGCCGGACGGTACGGTAACGGCGACGGATGTGATCCCGGAAATGGTCGCCATCGCGGTGGAGAACGCAACGGAGCAGGGCATCACGAATATGCGCTTCCAGCAGGCGGACGCGGGCGCGCTCCCCTTCCCGGATGCGTCATTCGACCGCGTTACCTGCCGGTTCGGGGTGATGTACTTCCCTGATGTACCGCGTGCGCTCGGTGAGGTGCGGCGGGTGCTCCGACCCGGAGGCCGCGCCGTCTTCGCCGTCTGGGGGCCGCTGGAGCAAATAGATTATCTGACCAGCACCCTCGCGGTACTCCTGCGCTATCAGACAAACCCGCCGCTCACGCCTGATCCCGACGCGCCCCATCCGCTCAAGTTTGCCCCAGCCGGTAAACTTTCCGCCGCCCTGCGCGCTGCGGGCTTCGCGGCGATCCGCGAGGAGATGCAGATCGTGCCGCTCCCGTGGCCGGGGACACCCGAAGAATTCCTCGGCTACATCCGCAGTGACATGGTCACGTTCGACACGCTGCTTCTCCGCATCCCGCCGGTGCAGCAAACGACGGCGCTGGACGAAGTCTTCACGAGCATCCGTCAGTACGACGACGGCGAGTGCGTCCAGTTCAGCGCCGCCATCATCGTCGCCTCCGCAACGCGGGAAACCTAACCCCCGGCCCCTTCCCGCGAGGAAGGGGAGACGGAAATACCGAGCGGCTCTCTCATCTGTCCGGTTCCCCCCTCCCTATATGAACATTGACAACTTAAACCGGTAATGGAGTGGGGCAGGTTTTCAATCTGCCAAGCCCACAGGTTGAAAACCTGTGCCACCGAGCCATTTCAATGTTCATACAGGGAAGGGGTCAGAGGGTAAGAAAGAGCGTGCGCAGCCGGTGGAGCAACCGCCAACCGCGCCGTCGCCAGCGATTTCGGTGCAGCACGTCAGCCCAGACCGTGTCAATCTGGAGCCGATCGGTGTTCGTTACCCCGATTGGCTTTCGAAAAACCTCATCCGGCATCATCCATCCCTCCCACGCGGCAGAGACATTCCCGAAACGCGGCGCACGACCCTCTTGCATATCTGGCGATATTCGGTATTCTCGGATGTACGTACACGTCATACGACGAGTATAGCAGACCGTGGAAGCTGGGCGCGCTGCGCCGAATCGGGGAGGAAGAACGTGAAGCGAATTGGGACAACGCGCGCATTGCGGAGCGTGCTCTATGGGGTGGCGCTGGCGGGATTGCTCCTGGCGATCATCCTGCCGACCGTCGCGGCGAAGGACAGCCCGCAGTTCCGGGTGCGTTTCCTCAATGCGGCACCGGATAGCGCAGGCGTTGATGTCATCATTGACTCGATCCAGGTTGCCAACAACGCGCCCTTCAAGACCCTCGGGACGTACCTCTCCGCGCCGGAGGGCAACTACGAACTGAGTATCTACCCCGCAGGGAAGCGGTCGCAGTCCGCAGCCTACGTCTACAAACGCGGCTTCCGGTTCAGCGCGCCGAAGGACTACACGATCGTCGTCATCGGTCGGCTGGCGGATAACAGCATTGATGCCTCGATCGAGATTGACCGCAACACCCTCGACGGCGGCAACAACGCACAGGTCCGCCTCGGCAATTATATCCCCGGTGCGGGCACGCTGACACTCGCGACCGGCGGGACGAACACCGTGCTCGGTAATGCGAAGTTCGGGCAAACAGACAACTACGCGGCGATCGCGGCAGGCACCTATTCGCTGGTGCTGCACGACGGCAATGGCGGGACGATTGCGAAGAGCGACGGTGTCGCGCTCGGCCCGAACACCACCGTGAGCGTCTTCGCGCTCGGCCTCAGTAGCGGCACGCCGGGGCCGACGCTCCTCGTCAACACCGACAACGGGACCGCGCCCGCCCAGCCGGTCGCCACGCCGACAACCACGCCCACCCCGTCCATACCGCCACCCGCGCCGCCCGCGCCATCGCCCACGTCAATGGCGAGCGCGGCGCTCCGGCAGGCGCTCCAGCCCGTCCCATTGGTCGCGAACACGGACACGAAGGCCTTCTACGCCGCGACGGGGCACACATTGGGCGGCGTCTTCAAGACCTATTGGGAGCAGCACGGCGGCCTGGAGCAGTTCGGCTATCCGATCACCGAGGAATACCAGGAAGTCTCGCTGACCGACGGCAAGACCTACATCACGCAGTATTTCGAGCGCGCCCGCTTCGAGCAGCACCCGGAAAACAAGGGCACGCAGTACGAAGTCTTGCAGGGCCTCCTCGGTCGCGAGATGTTCAAACTACTCGGCGTCGGATAAACGATCTTTCCCACCCCAACAAAGTGGCCCCTGTGGGGACAGGGGCCGGGGGAAGAGGGGAAGGAATTGTACGGAGATCAGGAGTTGAAGAGCGGCAACGCCTGGTAAGAACCGCCCGGCAGTACGTCTGCCGGGTCGAAGCCAAGCCAGTTCTGGAGCATCGCGGCGTAGACCGTGCGGAAGTCCTGCTGCACCTTCAGGTTGCCGTTGTCGAGGTCCGTCAGGCTCGGCGCGTCGCCGTAGATGCCACCCTTGACGCTGCCGCCCATCACAAAGAGCGGGGCCGCGCTGCCGTGATCGGTGCCGTGCGAGGCGTTCTCGGTCGGGCGGCGACCGAACTCGGAGAAGGTCATCAGCGTCACATTGTCCGCATGGCCATGCGCTGTGAGGTCCTCCCAGAATGCGCCGAGACCGTCGCCGAGATACCCCATCAGTTTGTCGTGCGTCTCGCGCTCGTTGGAATGGGTATCGAACCCGCCCGTCGCGAGATAGAGCACCCGCGCGCCGACGCCGCCGTGGATCATCTGCGCGACGGTCTGCAGGCCCGCGCCGAGTTGCGTCATCGGATACTTCACGGACGGGGTGTAGCCGACCGCGACCTTCGCGACGCCCGCCATCGCGTCCTGCGCGATGCCGTGGCTCGCCGTAATCAGTTTCGCGTACTTGTTGTCCGACGACGTGACGCTGTTCATGTAGTCGTAGATCGCCGAGACCGCGCCGGGGTCAATCTTGCCGACGGGCTTGTAGACGAAGTCCTTCAGCGAGCCGCCGAGCGCGATGTCTGTCGGCTGCATCCCGACCAATGCGCGCGGTGTCGTTACGCCGAGTGAGGCGGCGACGAGTGCGGGATGATTGGAAAGGTGATCGAGCGCGTGACCGATCCAGCCGAGCGTGCCGACATCCTTATCGTTGTCATCCGCCGTCATCCAGATGTCGGTCGAGCGGAAGTGCGAGAAGTTCGGGTGCGGATACTCGACGCCCTCGACGACGGCGAGGGTGCCCTTGCCGTACATATCGGCGAGCGATTTCAGGCCGGGATGGAGCGCGAGGCTGTCGGTGATCGGCAGCACGTCGGTGATCTTCTGGCCGATCGTCGGGCGCAACTGCTGGTACGTCGAGTCCTTATAGGGGATAACGGTGTTCAGGCCGTCATTGCCGCCGGCGAGTTGGAGGACAACAAGCGTGCGATCCTCCGGGTTGGCGGGGATGCCCGCGCCCGGTGTCAGATTCGGGACGTAGAGCGGCGCGGCGCTCACGTCGCTGGAGAAACCCCGAAACAGCGGGATGCCGCTCGCGGCGAGGCCGATGCCAAGGGCGCTGCCCGCGCCATACTTGAGAAACTGGCGGCGGGAGGGCATAAACGGTTCGCGTTCGTGGTCTGACATTGTGTTTGCTCCTTTAGCGGGC
>JALYXG010000102.1 GCA_030947205.1 Chloroflexota bacterium | reverse complement strand
GAGGAGTTCGTTGACCACTCCTTCTACGAGTCATGGGAGAGTCATCCGTACCCGACCGATCCGCTCGGTGCGCCGCTCAGCCCGAACCACCCCTGGAACAAGGAGACGAAGCCGCGCCCGCAGGCCCCGAACTGGCGCGAGAAGTACACCTGGTCCACCTCGCCCCGCTGGGACCGCTTGCCGATGGACGCGGAGTGCACCGCACGGATGTGGAATACCGCGAAGGCGCAGCTCATACCCGAGAACCCGTACATCGAGGCGACGGGCCATAGCCTGAAGCTGCTCCTGCCCAAGGGGAAACTGCCGGAGATGGAACTGGAATGGCACGTCCCGGCGGTGTGGAACGCCTTCGAGCGCAACCGGGGCCGCGCCTACTGCGTCGCGTACACGGCGCTCGTCGCCCTGCTCAGTTGGCGGCAGGCGATGCAACTCGTGAAGGACGGCAAGGACGCGGTCAGCACGAAGTTCGAGATGCCCAAACGCGGCACGCAGCGGGGCGTCGGCTTCTGGGGTGCGGGGCGCGGCTTTCTCACCCACCACCTCGTCATGGAGAAGGGCGTCGTCACCAACTACCAGATCATTACGCCCTCCACGATCAACGCCTCGCCGCGCGACCCGTGGGGCATCCCTGGTATGTACGAGGAGGCAGCGCTCAACACGCCGATTCTGGAGGAGAGCACCGCCGGCAACTTCCAGGGCATCGACATCCTGCGCGCCGTCCGCTCATTCGACCCGTGCATGCCCTGCACGACGCATATCCATCACGATCAGGGTATCGTGACGCGCGAGGTGAATACCTGCGCGTGCGGGGCGGAGGACTAACGTGCTCCTGATCGCCGGGGTCGGCTACGCGCATCTGCGCGACCTCTCCTTCGGTATGGCATTGGTCGAGCGGCTGGAGACGATGGAATGGCCGGAGGACGTGCGGATCGAGGACTTCGGCTACGGCCCGATCGCCATTCTCCATTGGTTCGAGGAGACCCCCGGCCAGCGGTTCGATCGGGCGATCTTTGTCGGTGCGATGGAGCGGGATCGGGAGCCGGGCACCCTGGTTACGTACGATTGGATCCCGCGCCCGCTCGATCCGGACGATGTGCAGGCACGAGTCTGCGAGGCGGTAACAGGCGTAATCAGCCTGGAGAACCTGCTGATTATCGCCCAGCATTTCGATGTCCTTCCCCGGCGAACGACGGTGATCGAGATCGAGCCGCCGGACAAGGAGTTCGGCCTGGGTCTCAGCCCGCTCGGCGAGCAACGGCTGACCGAGGTCATCGCGTGGATTCGGCACGCGGTGAGCGCGACGGCCGAGCACGCGGGAAATGGGAAACACAAGGAGGTAGGCGCGCGATGACAGCGATCAATCATGGGATGCCGCGCATTGACCCGATCGAGGCTCTGCGCTGCCGGGACGACATCCTGCAGTCCATGTACTGGATGCGCGGCGAGGGTTTCGCCGAGGATGCCGATGTCCAGACATTGACCACGTTCATGGCGGAAGACGCGGCGATGCTCGCGGAGCAACTGACGATTCTCGTCGCGGACGGGTACCTCGAAGAAACCGACGGGCGGTACCGTCTCAGCGACTCAGGGAGCAAGGAGGGTGGTCGCCGTTTCGCCGACGAGATGACCGATTTGCAGAAGGTCGCCCACGGCGAGTGCGGACCGGACTGCCCGGTCTGTGCTGGTCTATCGCGCGACAGTTGCCCGCATTGTGCGGCCGCCTGATGGGGACGTAGCGATGGCATCCGTCAGCGACGAGACTCCGCTCTTCCTGATCCCCCTTGAGATGGTGCAGCAACCGGCCGCCGTTGATCCCGAGGCGGAGTTCGCGCATCTCCTCGAATGGGTCGGGGAGGGCCTGGAGCGGATGGAGCAGATACCGGATGACCGGACGCGCGACGAAGTGTTCGCGCTCCTTGACGGCATTGACACGGTGCATCGCTACGCACTCGGTCGGCTGATGGAGCGCCTGACGGAACTTGGTGGCGCGGGTCTCGCCACACGGATCGCTGAGGATCCGCTAGTGCAGACGCTCCTGGAGATGTATGACCTGACCGCCGCAGATGAGCGAGAGCAGGTCGAGCACGCATTGCAGGGCGTTTATCCGTACATCGAATCGCACGGCGGGCATCTCGAACTGCTCAGTGTAGAGGCAGGCTCCGTGCGTGTGCGGCTCTCCGGTTCCTGCGGCGATTGCCCCGGCTCGTCCGGGACGCTCACGCGCGTGGTCGAAACGGCGCTCCGCGAAGGGTATCCCAGTTTCCGCGCTTTGGTGGCGGAGCAGCCGATTCCGGTAGCCGCGCCACCCCAGCCGGCGGCGCATCGCGCCCTCCGCCGACCGCGCTGGGTGACCGTCGGGCGCGTTGACGATCTCATGTCGGGCGAGTTGCGTGCGGTGTGGCCGGAGGGGGCATC
>JALYXG010000098.1 GCA_030947205.1 Chloroflexota bacterium | reverse complement strand
GGATAGGTGCGGATGCGGACTTTCGCACGGGCGAGGGCACGGCCCGTAGGGATGTCGAACTCCCAGCCGTGCCACGGGCAGGTGAGGATTTCGCCGTCGCGCACCCACTCATGCTTCCAGCCGGTTTCGGCGTTGCACCGCATCGTGCCATTCACCGCACCCTCGCAGAGCGGCCCGAACGAGTGCGGGCAAACATTCGGCAGCGCGTAGAACGCGCCATTGACATTGAAGACGCCGATCTCGATGTTGCGAATTCTGACAACCCGATGCGTGTTCTCCGGGAATTCCGCCACCGGCCCGACGATATGAGAAGCCATGCGTCGCGTCGCTCCTGAAGGACTAAGGGCCGAGGACTAAGGACTATGTAGGGCCGAATCCCACTTAGTCCTTAGTCCTCGGCCCTTAGTCCTACGTAATCTTGCTTGCTGGGACGGGGATTTTGCTGAACAGTTCGAGGGCGTTCTCCCCCATGATCTTGCGCTTCATCTCCATCGGCATCGGCAGGTTCATGACGCTCTTCGGGTGGTCGAAGTCGTGATGCGGCCAGTCGGAGGCGAAGAGGGTGCGGTTCTCGCCATCGTACATACGGATGATGTCCACGAGGTGCTGCGGGTTGTCCGGCTCCTCCAACGGCTGCGTGGCAAACCACATCCGCTCCTTCATGTACTCGCTCGGCCGCTTTTCCAGAATGGGTACCGTGCGGCGGTATTCCTCGTGGTAGCGGTCCATCCGCCACATAAAGTACGGCACCCACGCGACGCCCGCCTCCGTGAAGGCGACCTTCAGTTTCGGATAGCGCGCCATCACACCCGTATGCATGAGGCTGACGAGGTTCGCCATCATCGCGAAGGCGTGCGAGAGCGTCTGCCGCGCAAAATGGTTCTCGAACTGATCTAATTCGCACGGGAAGGCGGGCGTAATGACCGTCACGCTATGCAGCAGTACCGGCAGATTTGCTGCCTCCGCCGCTGCCATGATCGGATCATACTTACGGTGGCCCCACAAAGGGTTGACGCCTGCGGTCGGTAGATAGACCGCGACGATACGGTCCTCCTTCGCGTATTTTTCGATCTCGCGCGCGGAGTCTTCCGGGTTCTGCGGGCAGGCGAGCATCGCGCCGTACAGCCCCGGTTCGTCGCGCAGCCACTCCGCCATTAGCCAGCGGTTGTAGGCGTGCGACAGGGCGGTGGCGTACTCGATGTTCGGCAGCGGCGCGAACTGGAGGAAATGGTCCGGGAACAGCACGCCGACATCAATCGAGAGCGCCGAAAGTTGCTCGCGCATCTCGGCGGCGGAGCGGACGGAGCGGGCAGCGTGCCCGCCGGGGATCGGCGGGTCGAGCTTGAGATTCGGCGCGAAGCCGGGAATGTCGAGGTAGCGTTGCGGCGTTTGGTCGAGCAGTTCGAGCGACTTCCGCCATGGCATGTCGCAGTACGGCGCCAGCCCGCCGGGCGTGTCATTCACATGGACATCCGAGTCCACGATAATCATGTCGGCGATTTTTAGCCGCTCGGGAAGTGTCACCGCCATACGTCGCTCCGCTCCTTGTCAGCAATGAGTGATGAGCAATGAGCAATGAGGAAGGGTGTTCTCCCACTCATTGCTCATTGCTCATTGCTGTTTTATTGCTTGAGACCGAACTGCTCGTAGATCTTGACCATCTGGTCGTGGGCGTCCTTGACGGCGGCGTCCACTTTCTGGCCCTTCTGGATGATGGCGGCCATCATATTTTCCAGCACCTTGTTTCCGACGATACCATCCACACCGGGGGTGACGGGGCCGGGGTAATAGGTCTGGTTGTAGCCGCTAGGGTCGCGCACCTGCCCTTCCAACTGCGCGTAGTTCGGGTCCGTCTTCCAATAGTCGTTCTTCCACTGCGACTCATATGCGGGGAGGATTAGTCCACCGGCCTGCTTGGCAAGGGCGAACCACTGCTCCGGCTGCATCATGTACTTGGCGGTCTCCATCGCGAGGTCGGCGTTCTTTGCCCCCTTCGGGATGTAGAAGTAGCCGAGCTGTCCGCCACGCAGTGAGGTCTTGACTGCCGGACCTTTTGGCCGCTGAAGAACGAAGGTCTTGTCAAAGACGGGGTTCTTGTCGTCCTTGGACTTCGCGTAGAGCGTAAAGGCGTTCGCCGTTATGCCGATTGTGCCATTCAGCCACGCCATATTGTTGCCGGAACCATCCCACGATTCGAATCCGGTCGGCAGCATGTTTTTGTACTTGGAGTTCGTGTAGATATCTGCGAGGAAGGTGATACCCGCGACCGTCTCGGGCGAGTTCCAGACGACCTTCGTGCCCGTCTTATCCTGGATCGCGCCGCCATAGGAATGGACGACGTGGGTGATCAACTGCGGGCCGTCCCCAACGGCGTACGGCGAGAAGCCCCAGCCAAACTGATTCTTCGAGGGATCGGAGATCGCGAGTGCGGCATCGCGGCACTTCTCATACGTGTCGAGCGTCGCGGGATCAATCCCCTTCGCCTGACACCAGTCCTTGCGTACGAACCAGGCGTCCGAACTGGTGAAGTACGGGATCGCCCAGAATTTGCCGTTCTGCTGGAGACCGGGCGCGACGATCGGCATCAACGAGCCGTACGCATCCGTCAACTGTTTGGTGATGTCCGTGACATCGGTGAGCAGGCCGAGGGTGATCAGTTGCTGCGGGCTGACACCGATATCGTCCGCGAAATCGAACGGATTGCCGGCCTGCACGCCGGCCTGCACCTTCTGCACATTCGGACCTGCGTCTGTGCTGGCAATAGACAAGTCAACGTCCGCACCGACAGATTGCGTATAGGTCTTAATTTGGTTGCCGATGCCATCCTGAACCGCTTTGTAGTACTGGACCTTCTGGAAATAAGAGAGTTTCTTGCCCTTGAAGGCGTCCGCGCCCGCTTTCGGCTTCAACGTGCCGGTGCCGGTGGAGGCGACCGCCGAACTGCTCGCCGTCGTCGTGCCCGCCACGGCGGAGCCGCTGGCGGTCGTGCTCGTCGTCGCGGCGGGGGCCGCTGTGCCAGCAGCCGCACTACTCGCGGGCCGGGTAGCCGCTGCGGCGCTACTGGCAGGGGCCGTCGTCGCCGCACCGCCCGCCGCAGTCGTCGGGGCCGCAGCCGTCGCGCCACCCGCCGGTTTCGGGGTGTCGGTCGCTTTGCTCCCGCCGCAGGCCGCGAGCAGTGCCGCCGCCGCGCTCGCGGCCGTTCCCGTAAGGATCGTCCGCCGTGTGATCGTCGTACTCATGTACCGTTCCTTCCAGTATCGTCGCGACCGATGACGCAATAGC
>JALYXG010000091.1 GCA_030947205.1 Chloroflexota bacterium | reverse complement strand
GATGCCGTACCTCGGTCAGAAAACTGTAGGTCCAACTGCCCACGCTCACTTCTGTGCCGACATAGACGAGCATGAAGACCGCCGCCAGCCAGACAAGCCGGAGGCGGAGTGTGTCGGTTAGCAGGCTCTTCCCGGCGGCCTGCGTGACCGGATCGCGCGCACCGGCAGTACCGGCGTCGAAGAGCGCGCCGAAGCCGAAAAGTAGCGCCAGGCTGCTCGCGCCCCAGAGGACGTACACCAGATTCCACGGCAAGCCCGCCGCCAGCACACCGGCGGCGATGATCGGACCGAGGAAGCCGCCGATGCCGAAGAACGCATGGAGATTGTTGAGCCGCGTCGTGCTTTCC
The DNA here is from genome assembly GCA_030947205.1 of Chloroflexota bacterium. Taxonomy (GTDB): domain Bacteria; phylum Chloroflexota; class Chloroflexia; order Thermomicrobiales; family JALYUS01; genus JALYUS01. The sequence continues at coordinate 2,967 of JALYXG010000091.1, read as the reverse complement.
GGCAGGCCGGTGATGTACGTGTTGAGACCGGCATCCATGATCGCGAAGCCGAACCCCAGGCCGACCATTATTGTCAGTAGGAGTGCGAAGGGCGGCCGGAGGCTGATGGCGACTGCACCCACCGCGAACGACGCCGCCCCGAGCGTGAGGAAACGCCGCTGACCGAGCAGCGCGACCAGCAAGCCACTGCCGAACGCGGCGATGATGTACCCCGTCGTGATCGCGAGAAAGATCAGGCTGATGACGCCCTTCCCGACGCCATAGTATGCCTGCAAACTCGGGAGCAACACGCCCGTCGCGCCATCTGCCGCGCCGATCAGGATGAACGCAGCAAAAGAAAGCGCCACGCGCCGCCGCAGTGCGGCAGACAATGACCAGCGCTCAAGCATCGCGGCACGGGCTACTTCGCATCGTTGATCTCCTGCGCTGGTGGTGTCGCTCATTCCGACGCCGCCGGGCGATCTTACGGGCATGGGCGTGCCCGCGCAAACACGGTTGCGCGGCGTACGGTATACTGAATGATGCGGTGGTACCGGCGAGCAGAGGGCGTCCGGCTTCGGGGAATCGCCGCCAGAAAGTGAGCCAAACCCGATGGGTTCCGTCCTCCGTCCCCTTTTTATCTCCGCTTCTCGTTCGTCCCGCGCGGAGCAATTGGTCCGCTCCTCCCCGCTCACGCAGCCGCTCGTTTCCCGCTTCGTCGCCGGGGAGCGATTCACCGATGCCCGCACCGCCGCCGAACAATTGGCGCGCAAGGGGTTGCTCGTCACCTACGACCATCTCGGCGAGGCCGTCGAGGATGAAGCGGCGGTCCGGGGGGTGGTCGAGGAATACACGACCTACTTTGCGGACGCGGCGCGCGAATCGCACTTCTCGCTCAAACTGTCGCAACTTGGCCTGAGCGTCCGCGAATCACTCGCCAAAGAATCGCTCACGACGCTCTGCGCTGAAGCGGCGCGCTACGACCATCGCATCCGCGTGGACATGGAAGAATCGGCCACGATTGACGCGACGCTCCGGCTCGTCGAGGCGGCACGCCCGCACGGCGGCGACCCCGGCATCGTTGTCCAGGCGATGCTTCGCCGCGCGCCCGATGTGCTCCAGTGGGCGATTGACCGCGATGTCCGCGTGCGACTCGTGAAGGGGGCGTACAAGGAGCCGGAGGCGGTCGCGTATCAGGGGCGCGAGCCGATCCGCCGCGCCTACCTCGCGCTGCTCGGCCCGCTGCTCGCCAAAAGCCGTGCCCCCGCCGTCGCCACGCACGACGATGTGCTGCTTGGCGGCGCGGCGCAGATCGCGTCGCAGTTCGACAAGCCATACGAAGTTCAGTTCCTCTACGGCGTGCGCGGAGACCTCGCCCAGCAGATCGCGCGGCGCGGGGTGCCCGTGCGCATCTACACGCCCTTCGGCGATGCCTGGTACCCCTACTTCATGCGCCGCCTCGCCGAACGCCCGCAAAACGTCGGCTTTTTCCTCCGGCAGGTGATGGACAGGACGAAGGACTGAGGACTGACGTGGTAGCGCAGGCTTTCCAGCGTCAGATCCGCAGGCTGGAAAGCCTGCGCTGCCAAATGGGATCAGGATGGATATGATCTCGATCAGACACCGAAACCTGCCCCATTGGGAGATGCGGGGTGCGACGTACTTCGTAACTTTCCGATTGCAGTATCCGATGCATCAGTACGCGGTCTTGAGTCCGACGGAGCGCTCTACCGTCAAACAGGCGATTCTATTCTGGCACGAAAAGAGATGGCGGGTGCATGTCCTGACGGTTATGCCCGACCACGTTCATATCCTCGCTACCCCGCTGGAAACGGGAATAGTGGACCGATATAGGCTGTCGGATATCCTGCAAAGCGTCAAAGGATACTCCGCTCGCTCGATCAACGAGAGCCGAGGAAGAAAGGGCAAATTCTGGCAGACGGAGTCATTTGATCGCATCGTACGAGATCAAGCCGAATACGATGAAAAGGCGACATATATCCTCAACAATGCGATCAAGAAAGGGCTGATCGAAGACGGCTGGGAGTACGACGGTTTCTGGTGTGACGCAGCGCACTGGTAGCGCGGGCTTTTCAGCCTGCGTCCCTGCATTCGTATGGTCTCGCAAGAGGGACGCAGGCTGGAAAGCCCGCGCTACCACGATGAAGGGAACACAAGCCATGACCGCCCTCTGGCGCCACGCGGATTTCCTGAAACTGTGGGCCGGGCAGACGGTCTCGCAGTTCGGGTCGCAGGTCACGGTGCTGGCGTTGCCGCTCACCGCCGCGCTGACCTTGCATGCAAACGCGGCGAATATGGGGTTTCTCGCGGCGGCGAGCACGGCGCCGTTCCTGGTCTTCGGGTTGTTCGCCGGTGTCTGGGTGGATCGCCTGCGCCGCCGCCCGATCCTGATCCTGGCGGACATTGCCCGCTTCGCTCTGCTTGCGCTCATCCCCGTGTTGGCGCTGCTCGGCGCGCTCACGCTCGTTGATCTCTACGTCATCGCCTTTCTTGTCGGCATTTTGACGCTCTTTTTCGAGGTGGCATACCAATCGTTTCTCCCCGCCGTTGTGGGGCGCGCGCAACTGGTGGACGGTAACAGCAAGTTGGAAACGACCCGTTCGGCGGCACAGATCGCGGGGCCGGGCGCGGCGGGCGCGCTGGTGCAGCTCGTCACGGCGCCCGTCGCCATCGCCGTGGATGCGGCCTCGTTTCTTGTCTCCGTCCTGTTCCTCGGCCTGATCCGCACGCCGGAGCCGTCACCCGCACGCACTATGGCGCGGCGGCGTGTCTGGGCGGAGCTCAATGAAGGGTTGCGCGCGGTGCTGGACGACCCGATCCTGCGCGCGACGATGGGCAGCGCGGGCACCGTGAATATGTTCGGCAGCCTGCTCTTCGCCGTCTTCGTGCTGTACGCGCTGCGTCTGGGGATCGGTGCAGGCTTACTCGGCGTGATCTTCGCCGTCGGTAACCTCGGCTATCTCGGCG
>JALYXG010000065.1 GCA_030947205.1 Chloroflexota bacterium | reverse complement strand
TCTGCCGCCAAAAAGCGGATCAACTCGACCGGCTGGTGGACGATCTCTTCTCCTACACCAAAGCGGAGTATCTGGAGCAAACACTGCGTCGCGAGCGGCTGGAACTCGGGCCGCTGCTCACGCGGGTTGTCGAGGGCATGCAGCCACGGGCGCGGGCCAGGGGTGTGGCAATTGTGCTCGACGGCACGGAGGCCGATCCCGCAATCGCGGGGGATGCGCACCTGATCGAGCGCGCGATGGAGAATCTGCTGGACAACGCGCTGCGCCACACCCCGGCGGGGGGTACGATCACCATCCGCCGCGAAACGAGCGCGGATCGTGTCGCGTTCACGGTCGCAGACACCGGGCCGGGGATCGCCGCGCGGGACCTGCCGCATCTGTTCGAACCGCTCTATCGCGGCGAAGCGTCGCGGAACCGAGAAACGGGCGGTGCGGGCCTCGGCCTCGCCATCGCCCGCCGCATCCTGCGGGCGCACGGCGGCGATCTCACCGCCGCGAACGGCCCCGCCGGGGGAGCCGAATTCACCGGCTGGCTACCGCTCTTGCCGGCAATGATATGAGGCGGGAGTTGTGTATCATGCGTAGGGGCGCGAGCGCCCCTACGCGTCCATCACGTCATCACCATCGTGAAAGAATATTGGCGCAAAAAGGGAGCGAGCCGTAGCCCGCTCCCCATTACTCAGCACTGAGCACTCAGCACTTTGTCATTTCGCCATGTTCTTCAGCGCCGTGTACGACGGGCGCGGCGACCAGTCGTTGTGCAGAACGCCCCAGCCGTATTTCTCGTCGCTCGGGCCGCTCGTCGTCACCTGGAAGTTGAGGTTCCAGACGAACATCACGCCCATCCACGAGTATGATTTGCCGAGGTCAAAGGCGCGCGTCAAGTACTGCGCCTGCTGATCCTCGGAGACGTACGGCGAGTATTCGTAACCGGGGACGACGGTCGGGTTGCTGTCCCAGCCGAACTCGGTCAGCCACATCTTCTTGCCCGCTTCGCCGTTCTGCTCCATCACGTTGCGCAACTGCACAATGCGCTTGAAGTAGAACGAGTTGTCCTTGGTGAACGAGCGCCCGCCGTCCGGGTCGGTGCCACAGGCGTTCGTCGCCGGGTTGTCCGGGTAGGAGTTGTCCGGCGGGTTGCAGTTGGAGCCGGGGTGCGCGCCGAGCACATCGTAGTACTTCTTCACCTCGCCGTTGTTGATGGCGTAGATCTGCTGCAAGTACTGCGCGTCATCGAGGGCGACTTCCGGGTGACCCGTCACGCCGGTCGGCGTCATGCCGCCGAAGACGACCGTGATGTTCGGGTCGCTCGCCTTGAGCGTCTGGTATCCCGCCTTGAGGATCGGGATGTAGGCGCCGACATTGACCTGCCCACCCGTCTCGACCGCGTAGTTCTGCTCGTTCCAGACCTCGTACGCGGCGACCTTGCCCTTGTAGCGGTTCGCCATGAAGCCGATGAAGTCCGCGAAGTCCTGCGGATTCTTCGGCAGGCCACCGCCCGCCCCCACCCAATCGGGCGAACTGACCGGGCTGAGCATCACATTGACGCCCTTCGCGGCGGCGGCGTTAATCAGCGCATCGAGCTGCGCGACGTAATTATTGCCGAACTGCCCCTTGGCGGGTTCGTAGGAACTCCAGCGCACTTGCTGACGGATCCAGCCGAATTGCGCGTCAGAAACCTTGCCAAACAGCGTGTCCTTGCTGCCGCCATCGAGACCGATGGCATCCACATTGAAGGCATAACCGTCGTGGTTGTCGCCGACATGGACATTCGCGTAGCTGCGCTGCAATGGCTGACCGCCACCGGCGCCGCACGGACCCTGGCCAATGCAGTCCGGCTGCGGCTGGCCGGCCGGTTCCGGTGCGCGGCGAGCCGGGTCGAGGTTGTCCTTGTCCGCCTGCGTCACACCGAGCAGGCCGAGCAACACTTTGAATGGATTCGCATTCTCCGGGTGGTATTCGAGGCGATAGCGCTCGAAATACTGGACGCGGTGCGTCTGCCCGTCACCGGCGGGCACGGGCGGATTCTGCTCATCGAACGGCTCTGAGACCGGGTAACCGAAAATCTGGACGCTGCGCTGGATGTCGCCGTTGCCGGCCTTCTCCCAGAAGGCACGGATCGCGGTGTTGCCGGGGTCGTTACCGCCAATCGTATGATTCGTCTGCGTGAACCAGAGCCGCCCGTCATTCGGGTTGCCGACTATCTGGAAGTTCGGGTCGGTCTTCGCCCGATCTGTCGTTTGCAGAGCCGACAGCCGACGACCGAGCACCTCGAACGGCGTTCCCTTGTTCTCGGCGTGCTGCTCGAAGACCGCGCGCTGCAAATACTGGGTCGGATGCGACTTGCCATCCTCAGATTGCTGGTCGAAGACCTTGGTGATCGGGAAGCCGTACTGCAACAGGCCGCCGTTGCCGTTCCAGTAGTCGCGGAACTGGCCGTACAGATAATGGCCCGTGTCCGCGTAATAGTCCGACGCGGCGGAGACCGACGCGGTCGGCATCGCCGCCAGGAGACCAAACAGGACGAGCGCAACCATCCCCACGCTCATCCGACGCCCTGCCATACCCAAAACTCTACCCTCCAAACCCACAAGCCCCTGGGACCCGCAGGCATCCATGCATCCCACCCACCGCGCGCACCTTACCATAATGTATCCCGTCGCGGCACGTTACCGGTTCCATCTGGCGCCACATACCGCATCCACCCGAGTACGCCGCAATGGATACCTGTGTGCTAAACTTCTTTACGGCACATCATTGCATGCGAGCGATCGCTACGCGATCGTGGGGGGCCGTTATGGCGCAATCGCCGCGACAGATTCGTCCAGTCTCCATCGAGCGCCCCGCGCGGCCGCGCCATAACCTGCCCGCGCCGCTGACGCGATTCATCGGGCGAGGGGGTGAAGTGGTCGCGCTCACCGCGTTGCTCACCACCACCCGCCTGCTGACGCTCACCGGCCCCGGTGGCTGCGGCAAGACGCGCCTCGCGCTCGCCGTCGCCGTTGCGGAGGCCACACCCCCGCATGATCCGTCGGATGGCGTCTGGCTGGTAGAGTTCGCCGCGCTCACCGATCCCGCCCTCATCCCGCAGGCGGTCGCGGCGGTCCTCGGTGTCCATGAAGAGCCACGGCGCCCACTCCTCGACACACTCGCCGATGCGCTCGGCCCGCGTTCCCTCCTGTTGCTGCTCGATAACTGCGAGCATATCGTCGCGCCCGTCGCAGCGATGGCGGAGACATTGCTGCGCGCCTGTCCGCATCTCCGCATCCTCGCCACCAGTCGGGAGGCGTTGCGCGTCCCCGGCGAGGTGGCGTGGCGCGTGCCCTCGCTCTCGCTGCCGGAAGGGGTGGACATCCACACAGCGGCGCAATTGGCGGCGAGCGAGGCGGCGCAGCTCTTCGTGGACCGCGTGCGCCTGCGACAGCCCGCCTTCGCGCTCACCGACGAGAATGCGGCGGCGGTGGCGGCGATTTGCCGACGACTGGAGGGGATGCCGCTCGCGCTGGAACTGGCGGCGGCGCGGGCGCGCGTCCTTTCGCTCGCGCAACTGGAAGCCCGCCTGGACGACGCATTGCGCGTGCTAACGGTCGGCGAACGGACGGCGATGCCGCGCCACCAAACTCTGCGGGCGACGCTCGACTGGAGTTACACGCTGCTCACCGCGCAGGAGCGAATCGTGCTGCAGCGGCTCGCGGTCTTCGCGGGCGGGTGCGATCTCACGGCAGCGGAGGCGGTCTGCGGCGACGGCGGCGACGCATCAGCGGATGTGCTGACGCTCCTCGCGCAGTTGGTGGAAAAGTCACTGGTCCAGATGGACGAGCGGGCCGGCAACGCGCGCTACCGGCTGTTGGAGACGGTGCGGCAGTATGCGGGCGAGCAACTGGCGACGAGTGGCAAAGAAGAAGAGGTACGGAGCACGCACGCGGCATGGTATCTCGCCCTCGCACAGAAAGCCGAAGTCGGATTTGATGGCCCGGAGCAGGAAGTCTGGCTCGAACGGTTAGGCCCGGAACTCGATAATGTGCGGGCAGCGATGCAGTGGCTGCTCGAGACCGGGCGGATCGGGCACGGGCTGCGCATCACCACGCATTTGTGGCGATTCTGGTACACCCGAGACCGCGTCACTGAAGGAAGGTACTGGCTGACAGCCTTCCTGGCACGCGGGCGAGAAACGGGGGAAGCGACGCGCGATCCGTCCGCCTGGATGGATGCCCTCTTCGCCGCAGGCCGCCTTGCTATCTTCAGCGGCGAATATCAGCAAGCGCGCGCCCTGATGGAAGAGATGCTCGCGACCGCCAAAGAACATCACGACCCGTACCACATCGCTTCCGCGCTCATGTTGCTCGGCCACATCGCGCTCGAACAGTGCGACTATCCATCGGCACGGGCGCGCTACGAAGAAGGGATCCCATTCGCGCGGGAGGCAGATCATTCTTTGTGGCAGGCCATCCTGATCGGCAGCGTGGGAATCTCCCTGATTATGCAGGGCGATATCACGGCAGCCCACCCCATTCTCGATGAATCTATGGCGCTGTTGCGATCGTTGGGCGATGTCGGTCAAATCTCCCGCGCGCTTCGCTGGCAGGGCATCCTCGCCATCATCGAGGGGGACGCCGAACGGGCACATATGTCGCTTGTCGAGGCGATTGCCTTACATCAACGCCTGCATAGCGTGCTCGGGATCGCGGAATCGTTGGAGGTCTTCGCCGCGCTTGCCGCCATGCGCGGGCAGTTCGCGCGCGCCCTCCACATGAGCGGCGCGGCGGAGAACCTCCGTGCCACGATAGCGGCTCCCGTCCCGCCGTTTCTGCGGGAATGGCTGGCAGCGCAGATTGAGCCGGCACGGCGAGCGCTCGGCACGGACGAGAGTGCGGCGGCGCTGATAGTCGGCAAAGCGCTGACTATTGACCAGGCAATCGCTGAAGCATTGAGGAGTACACACCCCGCCACACCCGGCGATCGCCGTACGATCAAGGAAAAGTATGGCGGGCTGAGCGCGCGCGAACGCGCCGTCGTCGCGGAGGTCGCACGCGGCAAGGCGAATCGGGAGATTGCCGACACGCTCTTCGTCGCCGAAAAGACGGTCGAGTGGCACATTAGCAACAGCCTGCGCAAACTCGACTTCCGCTCTCGCGCCGAACTCGCTGTCTGGGCGGTCGCGGTCGCACTCGTCGCTTCACCCCATGATGCGCCGAAAGAAACATCCGCTCTTTGAGGTACAGACCGCTACTGCGGACACCGCCACCGATCAAGAAGAAAAACCGGGGTTTTCCCTAGTGTTTTCGCGGTGCGCCTCCCCTATCGTACACACATCCGTGACGCGACCCGCCGCTTGGACCTGAATACGACGGGCGCGACGCGGCAATGAGCACGATGATGCGAGCACCGTGGTATTTCCTCCACCTCGCGCGGATTACGGTGGTTCCTTGCCGTCCTACTCGCCGCGCTGCAAGGGCACGATCTGGCATCTTGCTTGGGCTACTGTCGTCGCTGGAATAATGATCAACGTGTATGAATCGTGGGAGGGGAAAGCCGTGGTCGTCGCTCGCATGTCCCGCTATCTGTCCGTGTCGGTCGCCCTGGCCGTCGCCCTGCTCCTACTCGTCGGCGTCGCACCCCTGCCGGTGCGCGCGGTCAGTCACGCCGTCGCGGTGACCCTGAACGATACCAGCCCCGGCCTCGTCGGCGGCAACAGTGATGTCATCCACAACCCCGGTTGCGCGACGACAGGGACGGGTATCTGCTCGCTGCGCGACGCGGTGATCTTCGCGAACGCCCAGGCCGTCGGCGACACGACGACGATCACCCTGCCTGCGGGGACGTACACCCTGACGATCACCGGGGCGGGGGAGGACAGGGCGATGACGGGCGATCTCGACCTCCGGCGGAATGTGGTGATTGCCGGGGCGGGGGCGGGGACGACGATCGTCCAGGCAAGCCCAACCGACAGCGCCAGCGGGATTGATCGGGTCTTCGACGTCGGTGCGTTCGGCGACGCGACATCGGCGACGTTCAGCGGGGTGACGATCCGCCACGGAAATTCGGTTGGTGGGGCCGACGGCGGTAGTATCTTGGTGGAAACAAGCGGGTCATCGTTGACACTGAACGACTGCGTGGTCGCTGACAACCAGACGAGTAGGAACGGCGGCGGGATCTCTGTCACTGGCGGGGCAACCCTGGTTCTGAACCGCACGACGGTCAGCGGTAACATCACGACGAGCACCTACATCGTCAACGGCGGCGGCATCTTCAACGCTGGCACGGTGACCGTGACAAACAGCACCTTCTCCGGCAATCATGCGGATAGCGATGGCGGCGGCGGCATCGCCAACTCCGGCGGCACACTGACCGTGATGAATAGTACCTTCGCCGGCAACTCCGGGAGTCCCGGCGGCGGTATCCGCAACGACGGCGGCACACTGACGGTGACGAACAGTACCTTCTCCGGCAATTCCGCAAGCGCCGGCGGCGGCATCTGGAACTACGGCGGCACGCCGACGGTGACGAGCAGCACCTTCGCTGCCAATACTGCAACCGGCGGCGGCGGCATTGACGACGAATCCGGCACGCTGACGGCGACCAACACCCTGATCGCGGACAATACCGCGACGGGCGGTCACGGTCCCGATGCCTCAGCCGACTTCGCCGTGAACAGCAAGAACAACCTGCTCGGCATCGCAGACAATTACACGGCAGGCATCTCCAACGGTGTCAATGGCAACCTC
>JALYXG010000054.1 GCA_030947205.1 Chloroflexota bacterium | reverse complement strand
CGTGCTCAGTCTCCTTTCCGATCCCGCCCCCGCGCCGGACGAGGCATATGTCGAAGTGCTCGGCGTCGCGCCGGAGTATCAGCGGCGGGGCGTCGGTCGGGCCTTGATGATCGCGGCGGAGGAGATGGCCCGTTCCCTCCATAAACAACGACTGACGCTTTATGTCACCGCGAACAACCGCGCGGCGCAAACCCTTTATCTTTCGCGCGGCCTCCATGTGCAGCGCCAAACCCCCAGCATCGTCGGCCTGCTCCTTTTCCACGCCCCCGGCTTCTGGCGAATGGAAAAAGCCCTCCGCTGAATGGGGCGAAACCGGGGAGAACCGCAAAGACGCAAAGGAACGCAACGAAGAAAGATCGAACCACCAAGACACCAAGGACACCAAGAAGAAAAGAAAGAGCATTCGTGTATCCTTCTTCGTATTCCCTTAGTGCCCTTGGTGTCTTGGTGGTTCGATTCTCTTCCCTCACTGCGCCTTTGCGATTCTCCCGGGTTTCGATCTGCCCGCTTACTTGACGCGGCGGATGGTGTTGAGGTCCTTGTCCGGGTTGCCGAGGGAGAAGCGGCGGAAGAAGATCATCATGATGAATGGGAAAACGAACATGATCGCGAGCACGGCGGCGAATAAGCCGACGAACCGCACCAGGTCCAAAAGAATATTCGCGACCATCGCGTGTATGCCTCCTCGTCGAGTCCGCGTACGGTAATGAAACGACGGTGTTTCGCACCGGGAGTATTGTAGACGAAGCAATGAGCGATGAGCAACGAGCAATGAGGGAATCGCTCTCTACTCATTGCTCGTTGCTCGTTGCTCATTGCTTCTTAAGGTCAATCCGCTGGTGTCAGCGCCTCGGCGTGCTCGAAGACGAGTTCGCCTTGCCGCAAGTCGGCGATGACGCGGTCACCGTCGCGGAAGGTGCCGTCGAGCACTTTGAGCGCGAGCGGGTCGAGGACGCGCTTCTGGATTGTCCGCTTCAAGGGTCGCGCGCCGAAGACCGGGTCATAGCCGCGCAGCGCGAGGTAGTTCTCCGCCGCGTCGGTCATCGTCAGTTCGATGCCGCGATCTTCCAGTCGCTTGATGAGTTGTGCCACCTGGATGTCCACGATCTTGCGGAGCGCATCGCGGTCCAGTGGGTGGAAGATGACGATCTCATCAATCCGGTTCAGAAACTCGGGGCGGAAGTGCTCGCGCAATGACGCCATGTAGCCGCGCCGCACGTCGTCCTCGTCGCGCTCCTCGGCATCGCTCTTGACGGTATTGAATTGATCCGCCACCTCGTCGGGCAGCATCCCCTTGACGGCCTCCATGCCCTGCCGGATCTGCTCCTGCATCTCTTCCGCGCGTGTATGGCTGCCGAGATTGGAGGTCATGATGACGACCGCATTGCGGAAGTCCACCGTCCGACCCTGGCCATCCGTCAGCCGCCCGTCATCGAGCAGTTGCAACAACACATTGAAGACATCCGCGTGCGCCTTCTCGATCTCGTCGAACAGAATGACACTGTAGGGCCGCCGACGTACCGCTTCGGTCAGTTGGCCGCCCTCGTCGTAGCCGACGTAGCCGGGGGGCGCGCCGAGCAGGCGCGAAACGGTGTGCTTCTCCATGTACTCGCTCATGTCGAGCCGGATCATCGCCTGGTCGCTGTCGAAGAGGAATTCGGCCAGCGCGCGGGCGAGTTCGGTCTTGCCGACGCCCGTCGGGCCGAGAAAGATGAACGAGCCGATCGGCCGGTTCGGATCCTGCAAGCCGGCGCGAGCGCGGCGGATCGTATTCGCGACCGCCGTCACCGCTTCGTCCTGCCCGACAACGCGTTGGTGCAGCCGCTCCTCCATCCGAATCAGTTTCGCCACTTCACTTTCCAGCAGATTCGAGACCGGGATGCCTGTCCAGCGGGCGATTACTTCGGCGATGTCCTGCGGGGTCACTTCCTCCGCGAGCATCTGGCCGTGCGCCTGCTGCTCGGCGAGTTTCTGCTGCGTTTCCGCCAGTTCGCGTTCGAGTTGCGTTAGCGTGCCGTACTTCAGTTCCGCCGCCCGGCCGTAATCCGCTGCGCGCTCGGCCGCCTCGATCTGCTGCCGCGTCTGCTCCAACTGCTCCTTGACGGCGCGCTGCTTGGTGATCACCGATTTCTCGCTCGTCCACTGCGCCTTGAGGCCGTCTCGCTGCTCGGACAGGTCGGCGATCTCGCGTTCGATGACGGTGAGGCGGTCTTTCGAGGCCGGGTCGCTCTCCTTGCGTAGCGCCTCGCGCTCGATTTCGAGTTGCATGATGCGTCGCTCGACCTCATCGAGTTCGGCGGGCATCGAGTCAATCTCCATCCGCAGCCGCGCCGCCGACTCGTCCATCAGGTCAATCGCCTTGTCCGGCAAAAAACGATCCGCGATGTAGCGGTGCGAGAGCACGGCGGCGGCGACGAGTGCGGCGTCCTGAATGCGCACGCCGTGATGGACCTCATATCGCTCGCGCAGCCCGCGCAGAATCGAGATCGTGTCCTCGACGTTCGGCTCTTCCACCATGATCGGCTGGAAGCGCCGTTCGAGCGCGGCGTCCTTTTCGATGTACTTGCGGTACTCATTCAGTGTCGTCGCGCCGATCGTGTGCAGTTCACCGCGCGCGAGCATTGGCTTGAGCATGTTGCCCGCATCCATCGCGCCCTCCGCCGCGCCCGCGCCGACGACGGTGTGCAGTTCGTCAATGAAGAGGATGATCTCGCCCTCGCTCTCCTGCACCTCTTTGAGAACGGCCTTCAGCCGCTCCTCGAACTCGCCGCGGAACTTCGCCCCCGCGACGAGCGATCCCATATCGAGTTGGACGATCCGCTTTCCCTTCAACCCTTCCGGCACGTCGCCCCGGATAATCCGCTGGGCAAGCCCTTCAGCGATCGCCGTCTTGCCGACACCCGGCTCGCCGATCAGCACCGGATTGTTCTTGGTGCGGCGCGAAAGGATCTGAATGACGCGGCGAATCTCCTCGTCGCGCCCGATCACCGGGTCGAGTTTGCCGCGCTCGGCGATCTCGGTCAGGTCACGCCCGTACTTTTCGAGCGCCTGGTACTTCCCTTCCGGGTTCTGATCGGTCACGCGCTGATTGCCCCGAATTTCCTTCAACACACCGAGCACTTTGTCCCGCGTCGCGCCATGTGCGCGGAAAATCCGCTCGATGCCGCCGCCGACCTTCGGGTCGAGCATCGCAAGCAGCAGGTGTTCCGTGCTCACGTACTCGTCCTTCAGCTTGCCCGCCTCCTCCGAGGCACGGACGAGGACGCTCTGCACGCGCCCGGACATGCTCGGCGTGCCGGGGGACGAGAGGCGCGGCAGTTTGTCCACTTCCGCCTCGACCTCCGCGAGTAGCGTGCTCGGATTGTTGTTCATCTTCAGGAAGACCTGCGGCACGACCCCGCCATCCTGCGCCAGTAGCGCCGCGAGCAAATGCTCCGGCTCCATCTGACTCTGCTGCTTGGAAATGACCATCTCCTGCGCAGCGAGGGTCGCCTCCTGCGCTTTCTCCGTGAATCGGTTCAACATATCTCGCTCCTTCGTCGCTCGTCAGCAATAAGCGGTTTTGGTCTCCTCATTGCTCAGTGCTCGTTGCTCATTGCTCCCAATGTACGCAGTATTTCCATCGCCGTTTCCTGTGTGTCGCGGCGGAGTTTGGCGCTGTTTCCTTCGTGCTCCACGAGATCAAGCAAATGCTCGGCCAGCCGCGTGACCGTCAGGGCGAGTTCGACACCAGCGAGGTTGACGCCGTGCTCGTCCACCAGGTGCTTCACCTGCCGCAGCAGGGCCAAATCTTCCGGCGAGTAGAGCCGCAGATTCCCATCCGTCCGGGACGGTGCGACGAACCCGGCCCGCTCGTACTTGCGCAACGTCTGCGGATGCAGCGCGAGCAGCCGCGACGCGACGCTGATCACATACAATGGCCCCTTATCTTGCATCGGTCCTGTGCCTCCTTCGCTACACAGGCAGCACAATGCCCAGTAGTCGTGACACCGCGATCATACACTTTGACACGGTCTATGTCAAGGTTCCGCAGTCAAGCCGTTTGGCCCGGTGATCCGTTCCGTTCCGGCGCGGTACACTTCTATGGGGAATGGAAAACTATCATACGGAATGGACATGCGGCATGGAATGGAATGGGAAAAGCGAGCGGGTCGTGATTGGCGGCGGTGGCCTCGCAGGGCTGGCTGCGGCGAAGCGGCTGGTGGACGCAGGCTATCAGGTCGAAGTGCTGGAGCAGCGTCCGATCCTCGGCGGCAAGGTGTCCTCGTGGCGCGACGCCGACGGCGACTGGGTCGAGTCAGGCCTGCACGTCTTTTTCGGCGCGTATGTCGAGATTTTCGACCTGATGCGCGAACTTGGCATCTACGACAACATCCTCTGGAAAGAGCATGTGCTGACCTATACGCTCTCCGCCGGCGAGCGGTTCGCCTTCCGCACCGGGTCGTTCCCCGCGCCGCTGCATCTGCTCCCCGCCGTCGTCAACAACCACTACTTCAGTTGGGGCGAGAAACTGTCGCTCGCGAAGGCGCTCGGCCCGATGCTCTTCGGTTCACCGGAATACCGCGCGCGGCAGGACGGCCTGACCTATTCCGAGTGGCACCAGAAGTTCGGCATCTCGGACCGGATGCTGCAAAAAATGTTCATGCCGATGGCGCTCGCCCTCAAATTCCTCTCGCCCGAGGAGATGAGCGCGAAGATCGTCCTCGATGTTTGCGGCGAATTTCTGCGCAAGCCAGACGCGTCGAAGATGGGCTTCCTGAAAGGTTCGCCGCAGGACTACCTGATCGGCCCACTCGCGGACTACTTGACGGCGCGCGGCGTTCGCATCCGCACCGATGCGCCGATCCGCGCGATCCACGAAGGCCCCGGTCGGCGCGTCACCGGCTTTGAACTCGCGAGTGGCGAGGTCGTGCGCGGCGACTGGTTCACGCTCGCACTACCGGTACACAAACTCAATCGCTTGATCCCCGACCAATGGCGGCGGGAGGAACGGTACTTCGCGGGCCTCAGCCAGTTCGAGGGCGTGCCGGTGATCACCGTGCAACTCTGGTTCGACCGGCAAGTAACGCACACGAACAACATCCTCTTCTGCCCGGATGGCCGCATCCCGGTTTACGCCGATCTCGCGAACACGACGCCCGATTACGCCTTCGGCGGCAAGAGCCGGATGGAGTTCTGCGTTGCCCCGGCGCGCGACCTGATGGACTTGCCGGACGACGAGATCGTGCGGCGGACCAAGGCGAATGTGGACGCGACCTTCCCCGACACCGGCCCGCAGGCGCGGATCGTCAAGAGCACCGTCGTACGCATCCCGCAATCGGTCTACTGGCCGAAGCCGGGCATTGACCACTTGCGCCCGACGCAGGCGACGCCGATCCCGAATCTCTTCCTCGCCGGCGGCTACACGACGCAGGATTTCTACGACAGCATGGAGGGCGCCGTCGCCAGTGGCCGCCTCGCCGCTACCGCGCTCATGGAAGCAGCGTCCCGGATGCCGCAGTTATCGCTGGCGGATTTGGCCGCAGATTAGGCCACGCATGACGGCATAGCACATGGTGGAGCAGGCTTCAGCCTGCAATCCCGGATCGGCAGGCTGAAGCCTGCTCCACCGAAGTTATGTGATTCGCGGCCCGGCGGTCATCAATGATTTCCTTGTATCGCTGGTAATACGCGAGAGCTGCTTCTACCTGTTCCGAGGAGAGTCCATAATCCCGCACCAACTGGGTCGCGTCGTTCCCGGCGGCTTCAAGCGCGCCAGCGAATGCCCAGATCGCCCTCCCGGATCCCCCCGCGCCTTCCTCGCAGGACCGCCGCTGCGAGCGGGCGATTCACGAATCGCCCCTACGCAGATGGCATCACGACCTATCTACCGCGAAAGAGTATAAGATGCGATTGCCCTGAGGATGCGACGCGGAATGCGCGGCGGCACGCGATTGTTATGGTACGATGGAAGCCATACGACGCATGAATCGGCGGGACAACGGACTGCAACCGCCGTGTAGGGCAGATCGTATATACATGGCGTCGCCGGTTCTTTCGCTTCCTATTCCGGCGGCGTGCGCGACGAGGCGCGGCAAGTGCCTTGCGTCCGGTCACACGGCGTCGCATCGGTTGCTCTTTTGGAGGTTCCGACAATGTTTTTCAGTCCGCTCTACTTCGCCTTTCTTGTGCCGGGTTTGTTCCTCGCCTTGTATGCGCAATGGCGGGTCAAGAGCACGTACGCCAAGATGACGCAGGTCCCGTCCGAGAACCGACTCACCGGCGCGCAGGTCGCCCGGAAGTTGCTCGATGCGCAAGGCTTGTACAACGTCCAGGTCGAGCGCGTGCCCGGTGAACTGACCGATCACTACGACCCGCGCGAAAAAGTGCTACGCCTTTCCGATGGCGTCTACGGTAGCATCTCCGTCGCCGCGCAGGGGATCGTCGCGCACGAGACCGGCCACGCGGTGCAGGACAAGGAGAACTATGCGTACCTGAAACTGCGCGGCGCGATCGTCCCGGCGGTGAATCTCGGCTCGAACTTCGGCTGGGTCTTGCTGCTGTTGGGCATCTTCACCGGCGCGATCGGCATCGCGTGGCTCGGCGTCGCCCTCTTCTCGCTCGGCACGGTCTTCGCGCTCGTTACCTTGCCGGTAGAGTTCGACGCCTCGAACCGGGCGATGAAAATGCTGGCGAGCAACGGCCTCGTTTCGCGCAGCGAGTACAGCGAGGCGAAAAGCGTCCTCGACGCCGCCGCGCTCACCTATCTCGCGGCGGCGGCGGGCGCGATCCTGCAACTGCTCTACTACATCATGCTCGTTTCGGGCATGGGCGGCGGTCGGCGCGACTAGCACGACCGACCCAAGGTTGGCCCAAGGTTGGCGATTCGAACGAATTGCGGCCGGTCCCTCGGGGCCGGTCGCGTTGTGTGAGGACAGATGATCGTTGAAACACCAATGGGCGTAACGCTCCCCGCCGTGCCATCCGGCGCGCGG
>JALYXG010000047.1 GCA_030947205.1 Chloroflexota bacterium | reverse complement strand
CGAGGGTGATCGCGGGCAAGACCAGGTGCCGCGGCCCCCCGATGCCGGACGCGGGGAGGACTCTGAGGAAGACCGCGAACACCAGCACGAGCATCAGCCCGAGCCAGAACGCGGGGATGGACTGGCCGAGCATGGCGACGCCCATGCCGAGATAGTCCCAGGGGGTGTCGCGGCGCACGGCGGAGAGGACCCCCATCGGCACGGCCACGACGAGCGCGAACGCGAGCGCGACAGCCGCGAGCAGCAGCGTCGCCGGTAGGTGGTCAAGGAGGACCGTGACCGTCGGCTCGCCGTAGAAGAGCGACCGCCCCAGGTCGCCTCGCAGCGCCTGGCCGAGGAAGATCAGGTACTGGGCCGGGATGGGGCGGTCCAGGCCCAGTTGTTGGCGCATCGCCGCCACCTGCTCGACCGAGGCGCTCTCGGAGAGCATGGAGCGCGCCGGGTCGCCCGGGATGAGGCGCACCAGGACGAAGACGATGATCGACACCCCGAAGACGAGGCCAACCGATTGGATGAGTCGCCGGATGATGTAATTCCCCATGATCGCATCGCGCGTGGCGGACCGGGCGAGCAATCACCCGGCCCGCGAGCACGTCTAGCCCAGTTCCGTGTCGCGGAAGGAGAAGATCCGGTTCGGCAACCATGTGAACTTCTTCACCTTCGCGCGTGCGGCGTAGTTCCAGTTGATCTGATGCAGGTAGATGAATGGGGGCGCCTGCCAGAGCCCGGCGGCGGCCTGCTCGTAGAGCGCCTGCCGCTTGGCCGTGTCGATCGTCGTCGCGGCGTCGCGAATCTGCTGCTTGACCGCCTCGTCGCCGAACTTCACGTGGTAGAGATCGCCGACAACGCGCTCTTGGAGGTAGCGGTCCGGATCGCCCGTCACGGCGATACTGCCGCCGTAGCCAACCTCGTACTTTCCGTCGTTGAAGGAGGCGAGCGCGGCGATCGGCTCCTGGAGGTTCAGGGTCAGTTTGACGCCGATCTTGCCCAGCTCCTGGACTGCGTACTCGGCGATCTCCTTGCCCTTCGTGAACTGGCCGTTCGGCACCTTCAACTCGGCCTCGAATCCGTTCGCGAGGCCTGCGGCAGCGAGTTCTTTCCTGGCCTGGGCGAGGTTGTAGGGATTGACCTTGATCGGGTCCTTCTCGCTGTAGCCGAGCAGGCCGCGCGGCGGGTACGAGGCCAGCGGCTTGGCGTTGCCGCTTAGGATGTCGTTGGCGATGACATCGCGGTCGAGCGCGTAATTGAACGCGCGGCGCACCTCCGGCTTGCCGAGGTGCGGGTGGGTCTCGCCATTCAGCGTCAGGAAGTCGGTCTGCCACAGTTCGCTGCGGATGATTCTGAAGTTCGGGTCATTCTTGATCGTCTGGACGTTCTCTTCGCTAATACCCTCGATCAGATCGGCCTGACCGGCGCGGAGCGCCGCGACGAGCGAACTCTGGTCAAGGATCGGCTTGTAGATCACCTTGCTGACCTTCGGGAACCCCTTCTCCCAATAGTCCGTGTTCGCCTCGAGCACGTACTGCTGGTCAATGTTGAAGTCAGTGATTCGGAAGGGGCCGGTGCCGATCCCCTCCTCGTAGGTCATATCCTTGTTGGCGCCGGCCTTCGGCGGGACCATGTAGACCACGACGATGTTGTTGAGGAGCGGGGCGATCGGAATCTTGGTCCGTAGCTCGACGGTGTACTTGTCGACGATCCGTACCGGCTCGTCCTCGAAATCCTTGAAGACGAAGGAAAGCCCCGACAGGGGATTGCCCTTGGCGCGCCCGATCGTCGCCTTGACCGACTCGCCATCGAATGGTGTGCCGTCGTGGAATTTCACCCCTTGGCGCAACTTGAATGTCCAGGTCTTGCCGTCAGCGGACGGCTGCCAGCTCTCCGCCAGGACGCCGTAAATCTTCCCCTGCTGATCGAGGTCGACCAGCGGTTCGAAGATGTTGCGATGCAGTACAAATTCGTTGAGACCGTAGAATTTCTGTGGATCTTTCGTCCGCACCTTCCCCGGCTTGGCGAAATTCAGCACGCCCGTTGGCGCCGCGGCGGAAGCCGGAGCCGCAGTGGGCTGGGCGCCCGAGGTTGCGGCAGTCAGGGTTGCGGCGGTCGGGGCGCTTGTTGCTGTGGGGGCGGCACTCGGTCCGCAGGCGTTGAGGATCCCCGCACTAGCGGCGACGCCCGAAAGCGTCAGCGCTTGCCGGAGAAACTGCCGTCGGCCACGCAGTTGACTCTGTTGGATGATCATCAAACACCCCATGCTACGCCCCACGCGGGACACCAATAGTGCCAGCGAAGCAGACTCTCGACGGCGGGCACGGCGTTGCCCGTGTACACCTCCCCGTGCACCATGCCTCGACGAGAGTGCCCGCAGACCGACGCGCCCCACATTATCACTCGACAAGAGCTGCCTGAGTGCATAATCAGGAGACCGCATTGATGAGTGCCGGTTGAGTTTCGGGTTCGTACCGGGAACCGAAGCCCCCACTCTTTCTACCTGCGTCCATCGGGCGGATTTGCCCGCCGGGCGATTCATTCTACCAACACCGCGACATGCTCGATGAACCCCCGAGCAAGCCCAGCATCACACGGCTTCATTCACCGACGGAACGAACTATAGCGTGACGGTGCGGCGGTGACAAGCAGCCGTCTGGATTCCGACAGAGGGGTGGTTCGACCGTATTCGTGATACTGCTCTGAACATGACCGTTTTCATGGACGGTCATGTGCTGACGGCATATGGCAAACTGCTGACGAAGTCAGGACGGTTCTCCGCAGCTGCGTTTCGTGACGAAGCTATTCTTAAGGGCGATTGCGCCGAAGAACGCTCGCGTTGTTGACACGGTCGTTTCGTTGCGATCATACTTCGTTCGATTTCCGAACAAAGTGGCTGACGATATGCAGGGTGAGAACATGGTGAGGCCACGATGAGGCAAGTGCTCGGTACCGTGCTCGCTTCACGCGCGTCGCGGAACACTTGGGTGTCGGCAGCAATGTACGTGCCATGTGTGGAGGGAAGGGGATCGTGGCTATACAGACCCGAGAGCAATTGGGACGATTCTATCGACAGCATCTCGAAACTGCCATCCTGCCATTCTGGCTCGCGCACGGCATCGACGATGAATGTGGCGGCTTCTTCACGTGTTTCGACAATAGCGGCGACCGCCTCGCGAGCACGGACAAGTACACGTGGTCGCAGGGACGCTTCGTCTGGCTCTGGTCCCGACTCTCGGCGATGGCGAGTCGTGGGCTGATTGCGCAGGACCCGGCGATGCTGCTGCAACTCGCCGCGTCCGGTTTCGCCTTCCTGGATCGGCACGTCTTCCTGGAAAACGGCAACTGCGCGTATGTCCTCGAGCGGGACGGGACGCCGAAGGAGTCGATCCCCGGCCAAGGGTACGACACCAGTTTCTACGCCGACTGCTTCGTGATTATCGGGTTCGCCGAGTACGCACGGGTTGGTCGCGATCCCCGCCCACTCGAGCGCGCTCTGTCGCTCTATGATCGTGTGACGGAACGGTTCGCGACTAGCACGCCCCGCAGCGAGCCGTACCCGATACCGGACGACTACGCCGCGCACAGCGTCCCGATGATCATGCTCAACGTGTCGCAAGAACTGGCGAACGCGCTCGAGGCGTTCGACCATCCACGCGGCGCGGCGATTCGGTCGCGGGCGACGGAGTACCTGCGCGAGATCATGGAACGCTTCCGTCAGGAGGATGATCGCATCGCGGAGATCCTGCCGCTGCGGGGCCAGTCGACGGAGACGATCCTTTGTCGCCACGTCACGCCTGGCCATGCGCTCGAGAGCATGTGGTTCGTGATGACCGAGGCGGAGCGGGCAGGCCGTCGCGACTGGATCGAGGCAGCGGCGCGCGTTATCAAACGGGCGTTCGCGCTCGGATGGGACGCGGACTACGGTGGCCTGCTCCGCTACGTCGACCGCGATGGCGGGATGCCACGCGGCGAGCGCGTCGGTGGGGCGTACGAGCGCCTCGTGGCGGACACGTGGGACACGAAGATCTGGTGGCCCCATTCCGAGGCGCTGTACGCGCCGCTACTCGCCCACGCGCTGACGGGCGACGACGATCTGCTCGCGTTACATGCCCGCATCCACGACTACGTCTTCGCGACCTTCCCGAACCCGAACGCGGACGTCGGCGAGTGGATCCAGATCCGCGACCGGGAAGGCCGGCCGATGGACAAGGTCGTCGCCCTACCGGTCAAGGACCCGTTCCACATCATGCGCAACCTTCTGCTGCTCGTGGAACTGCTCGATGGGCCGCGCGGGTTTCGCGGGGCGGGCTGACTGGCGGATAGACCGCCCACTGGAAAGATTTAGACGGCGGGAGACGCGATAAGCTGTGGCCTGCAGCGCCGGGACCCGAAAGGAGCACACACGATGGTCGGGGATAATGGATTGGTGAAGCATGAGACGGTCGATGCGCTCGATGTGCGCGTCTACGCCGACCGGGGGGCGATGGGCGCGGCGGCGGCGCGGGATGTCGCCGCCACGATGCGCGATCTGCTCGCGACGCAGGTGCGGGTGCGGATGATCTTCGCCGCTGCGCCCTCGCAGAACGAGTTTCTGGCGGCATTGAGTGACGCGCCGATGCTCGATTGGTCGCGCGTGACGGCGTTCCACATGGACGAATACCTCGGGCTGCCGCTGGAGGCGCCCCAGCGGTTCGGCACCTTCCTGCGCGCGCACCTTTTCGACGCTGTCCATCCCGGCGTTGTCCATTTCATCGACAGCACGAACGAGACGGCGACGGAGTGCGCGCGGTACGGCGCATTGCTGCGCGCGGCGCCGATCGATATCGTCTGCCTCGGCATCGGTGAGAACGGCCACATCGCGTTCAACGATCCCCCAGTCGCGGACTTCGACGACCCCGAAGCGATCAAGCCAGTCGAACTTGACCCGCCCTGCAAGCGCCAGCAGGTCAATGATGGCTGCTTCGCGACAATTGGCGATGTGCCGAACCACGCGCTGACGCTGACGATCCCGATGCTGCTCTCCGGGGCGTATCTCTCGTGCGTCGTGCCGGGGTCGGCGAAGCGGCGCGCGGTCCACGACACGCTGCGCGGGCCGATCACCACGGCGTGCCCCGCGTCCATCCTCCGCCACCACCCGGCGTGCAAACTCTATTTGGACCGCGATGCCGCAGGCGCGTGAGCGGGGCGCGCGGAGTGTCAGCCGTCGTGCCGATAGACAACTTCGCCGTTCACAACGGTCATTGTGACCGCCATCGCGTCGTCCGCGCCGTCGTGACGGAACAGCGTCAGGTCGGCGATCGCGCCGACGCGGACGGCCCCACGACCGCGCGGGCCGTCTAGCCTAAGGAGTCGCGCCGGATTCGCAGTGGCGAAACGCACGGCCTCGGCGAGCGTCACGCCTGCATGCCGGACGGCGTTCTCAATCCCTTCCGGCAGGGCGCTGGCCGACCCGGCGAGATAGGGCGTACCGAACAGGTTAAGCCGCCCGCTCGGCAGGAGCTCGACTTTTCCACCGACCGCCGTATCGTAGATTCCGGGGGGCAGACCCGCGACCGCGACGGCGTCGCTGATGAGGATCGTTCGCTCCGCGCCTTTGGTGCGCACCATCGTCTTGATGACGGCGGGCGGTAGGTGATGGCCGTCGCAGATCAGGCTGGCGGTGAGACGATCCTCCGCCAGTTGCTCCCAGATGTAGTTGGGGTGGCGCGCGATCCGGACATGCGCGCCGTTGCCGAGGTGCGTCGAGAGTCGCGCGCCCGCGTCCACCGCCGCACGTATCTGCGCGCCATCAGCGGCGGTATGCCCGATTGCGATGATAACGTCATCCGCGATGGCGCGGATGAAGG
>JALYXG010000033.1 GCA_030947205.1 Chloroflexota bacterium | reverse complement strand
CGCCTTGAGTAGCGCGCGCCGAATCTCGCGCTTCGATTGCTCGTCGAGGAAGGCGTAGTTGTAGGCCGGCGTTTCCGGCACGAGGTCAGCGAGCGCGCCCATGCGCTTCCTCCTGTCGCGCGTTGTGAAGGTTCTGGAAGTAGCGCATCTTGTCGAGCGAACTCTGGAAGGTGACGTAGTGGGGCAGTTTCAGATGCTCGACGAACCCCTGCGCCTCGATGCCATCTATATGGTACAGGACGAATTCGGGGTCGTGGACTGGCAGTCGGTCGCTCCGCTCCATCAGCAGGCCGTCGAGGATGGACATCGCGATTGCCTTGCGTTCGTTCTGCCCGAAGACGAGGCCGTAGGCGAGCGAGAACGTGCCGTCCATCCCGCCCGCTTTGCCGTGCTCCTGCTCGCCCGTCTTGTTAATCATCTCGACTTCCGTCGCCGTCACTTCGCCGACGCGCACCGGTGTGCCCGTGAGTGGATGCACGATGCGGAAGGGCAGTTCGCCGACGCGTAGATCGCCCGGAATCGGGTGGAAGCCGCGCCCGCGCAACGACGAATACGCGAAGGCGATCATCCCGCCTGTTTCGCCGCGTGCCATCGTTTGCAGACGGGCCGAGCGCGGGAAGGGATAGACGAGCGAATGGCGCGTCACATCGAACGGCTCGCTGTCCACCTCATGCTCCGGCAGCGGTGGCAGCAACCCATCCGCCCGTAGCCAGGTAGAAACCTTCGGAAACGTCGGCGGTACAGGTAGCGAAGCAGCTGTCGCCCTTCTTGCTCCTCCTTCCCCCGTGGGGAAGGGGGCTGGGGGGTTAGGGTTTCCGTCCATCAGCGAAAAGTCGAGCAGCCGCTGGGTGTAGTCGCGCGTCCGCCCGAGCACCTGGCCGCCGGGAATGTCCTTGAAGGTAGAGGAGACGCGGCGGCGGATGCGCATCTCGCCGCCATCGGCGGGTAGCGTATCGCCGATCCGCGGCAGCGTCGAGCGGAAGGCGCGTAACAGAAATGCCGCCTCCATCGTGTCGCCCTCGGCCTGCTTGACGGCGAGCGCGGCCAGTTCGGGCGCATACAGGCTACCTTCGCCCATCGCCTGATCCACGAGCGCCCGCTGCTGCGCGAGGATTTGCCGCACCGTCAGGGTCGGTGCGTCCGGCGAGGTGTGCTGCTCCTGCACGAGTTCCTCGGCGGCCTGGATCGCCGCCATACCGCCTTTGACTGCGACGTATCCCATACTGTTCTTACGTCCCTTCGTCGCCCGGCTCGCGGGCGATGATTGTGCAGGAGCGGGGCAGGCACGCCACCCGACCCTGCGGATCGAGCAGGATCGCGTCTATACCCATCGGATAATCGCGGTTCGTCGCCGCAAAGCGCTGGAACTCCGATGCCGCCAGCCCGCCCACCGTCAGGTATCGCTCGGATTCGATCCCCGGACCGCTCAGGGCAAGCGAGGCGGATGGATCGCCCCGCGTCGCGGCGCCAATCGCGTCAACGACGTAGATGATCGTCGCGCCTCGGTCGGGGTAGGCGAGCGTGCCGCGCCGGAGCACGGGCCACGCGGCGGCAGGCAGCGCGCCATACGAAACAACGAACGTCGCTTCTGCGAACGACGATTGTTGGCAGCCGATTTCCAGCGCGATGCGCTGATCCAATGCCTCCATGTGGCGGGCTGCCCGTGTTTCGTCGGTAGTGGAGACGTACGTTACCTCGAAATCGAGGAGCGTCATGCAGACGGCGAACTCCGGTGTGGTATCGGGCGCGAGCGCCAGTTGATAGACCGCGCCCGGTCGCGCCATCCCATTGAGCAGGGTGCGGAAGGTGTGTTGCGCCGCATGGACAGCGGCAGGCGGTGCGATCAGCGGCAATATCTCGCTCCCCCTGATCGGCCACAGACAAATTGCCTGCTCCACCGATATTCGTGTAAGGCACCAGATTCAGCATGATAGATCACGACGACTAACATCCTGCTCCCTACATCTCGTCGAAGGAGACGCGCGTGCCCGCGACGGCGGCCCAGTCGGCGCGATAGCCCTGCTCCGCACGCTCCTCGGCGTCGCGGAGCGCGGCGAGGATGCGCGGCGACGCGGCATGACTCGCTGCCACGGCGGCATCGCAGATCGCACCGGCCAGCGCGTGCTCGCGCGCCATCCCCTGCACCATCGCGTACCCCTGCTGCCCGTCAATCGCGACGAGCGCCTCCGTGACGAGCACTTCGCCGACATTGAAGCGGATGCCCTCGACGCTTTCGCGTGCTTGCAGCATCACCATCCCGACCGTCGGGCCGCGAATGATCCGCACCGTCGTGTCGGCGAGCACCAGATCGGCGAGCGGTGCGAGCATCTCCGCCGTCGCCACCGCAATCGCTTCAAATCGTTGCTCGCGGTCCATACTGCCCCTGACTTCTCAGATAAAAGAATACCCGACGCACGATGCCCAATCGTTGCCATCGTGCGTCAGGTACGCGGGTCTACTTCAGCGT